>PUOI01000401.1 GCA_003552765.1 Candidatus Hydrogenedentota bacterium
CAGGGCGGCGGCGTGAAACCGTTCGCGGGGCGACTCGCCTTGCCGGGCGAACGCGAGGCTCTCGTATCGTTCAATGAGATGCGTGAAAGGGTTGGAACTTGGCGTGGGCACGAACTCGTAGAAGAACCACGGCAACGAGATCACCACGGCGCCCGCCAGATAGCACATGGTGAGCCGGTAGTAGCGCTTCTTGCTTGACAAAAACACCACCAAGGAGAAGACGGGCATGAGCGCATAACCCGCCGGCTGCACGGAGGCGGCGCACCCCGTGAACAAGGCCCCGAGAAACACCCAGCCGAAGTGCTCTTCCTCCCGCCACGCCATGAGACACGCCAAGCTGGCGGTGGTGTAGGCGGCGAAGGCGAGATCAAAGTGCGCGGTGCTGCTCTGCGTGAAAAAGAGGGGAGTGACCGCGAGAAGGGCCGCCGCTAGAATGCCGCAAGACCGGCCTCCCAGACGCGCCCCCGCAGCGCACACCGCCGCCAGGGCCAGCATCCCGTAGAACCAACTGAATAGGTTGGCGGCGTACTCCTCTTCGTTGTGCAGCGCCATGGCGTAGAAGACGTGCATCATGGGCGAAGGCGGCCCGAACATGGTGTTGGGATGAGGTTGAATGCGGCCGCTGCCGGCGTCCTGCGCAGCCAAGGACAAATGGCGGCTGAGAACGCTGATCTCCGTGGGCGGGGCCAATGCCCCCAGTAGGGCCATCGCCCCACAAACCGCGATCAAGGCCAGCGCCCCGTATTCCAAGCGGCTAAGCTTGGGGATGGCGTGGGAAACCGGATCGCGATAATACCGGTCCCGCGCTCTAGCAAAAAGCTCCCAGCCCCAACCCGCCAACGCTACGATGAGCAGCACCTGAAAAGCGCCTGAAAGCGTCAAGAAAGGGGAGGACGCAAGAATAAACAACCCACAGACGGCGAGCCCGGCCAAAAGACGGTATACCTGAAGCTCCAAACGGTCTCCCAGCCTCAAAGGCCGGATAATCCATGTTCCCGCCACGGCGGCCGCCGCCAGAACAATCAAGAATGTCATGGAACTCTCGACACACTCCTTTCAATGCCATTGTTCCGAATGGCCCCGGCGCGCCGCATACACCGCATATGCCGGATTAGGGCCACGCAATGCGAGGAAGCGGCGCGGCGCGTGTCTCGTGTGCTAGGTACACGCCTCCCTTTGGAACGGGCGCCCACCGAGACAGTACAGAAGAAGCATAACGCGGGCCTTCCTTACGGTGCGCCTTAGTTTACCACAATGGGAGACTGTTTCATGCAAGAATTTCAACACGTTTTGCGGGTATGCAAGCGCTTGTGGTGGAACCCGCGGAGCCATGCCAGCGCTTGTGTGGAGCCGCTTCCAAGAGCCCACGGGGAATCGGGCGGTTCCGCGTAAGCTGGCGGCCACTCGCCTTTCTCCGCTTGATAAACGGGGACGCATGTGTTGACTAGCCCTGGAGGGTGTGCTAAACTTCCATCGCTTAAGTTGGTGGTGAAGGTTTCTGCTTATGGGAGGGTTAGCTTTGGGAATGTGGAAGAGCGCGACAATTGGGGTGATGATTCTGGCATTGGCGGCTGGGATGTTTTCGGTGGGAACTCCGCAAGCAAGTGCGCAACGTATTGAGGTCTACGACCCCTATGGGGAGTTGCCACGTCCCACCGTAGTGGAAGGCGCCTTGAACAAGCTGGGGCGCGGGTTGTCCAACGTTTTGTTCGGATGGGCCGAGATCCCGGTGACGTTCGATGAAAAGCTTCAAAAGGGACGTCCGCTGTCGCATTTGCTGGGAGCCGTGCCGGTAATCGGGACAGGCCGCGCTATCATGCGCACCACGACAGGCGTCTTTGAGATGGTGACCTTTCCCGTCTCCGATCGCGACGTGAATTATGGGCCTATCCTAGAGCCGGAATTCGTATTCTGAGCTTTTCGCGCACGTGATTAGCTGGCAACATCAGGGATCGGCCCTGGTAGGGAGAGTGCAGCTTCGTAGCAGCGTGGGGGGGCGGGCTGTGCTTTTCCCGCCGGGCCCGGCCCAGAGCGGGATCGCCATTGTTGTCCCTTCGGCGGATGGCAAGGGAGTAAGCACGTTGCCCTTCGAGGACTGCCTAAGCGATTTGACGCCCGAGTCGATCATTGCGGTCATTTGCGCGCATGAACGGGCCTTCGGGGGCGGGCGGCTTCCACCGCTCGAGACGGCGTGAACACACCGCAGGACATCGACCAGATACTGGATGAGATCGTTACCCTGCCTAGCATGCCGGGAACGCTGATCCACGTGACGGAACTGCTTGAGGAACCCGATTACTCGGTCGAAGACGTGGCCAAGGTCATCTCCGCCGACCCAGCCATTACGCTGAAGACCCTGCGTCTGGTAAACTCGGCCTATTATGGGATCCGGCAGCAGGTAACCTCCGTGGAGCATGCCATCGTGTTGCTGGGCGCGAAGGTTATCCGCAACCTGGTCCTTACCGCGACGGCGCTGGACAGCGTTCAGCAAGGCGCCGAACCTTTCTTCCGCCATAGTGTGGCGACGGCGGTTTGTTTGCGCGCTATGGCTAACGTCCACTCCCTCCCCGCGGACACCGCCCCCGAGCAAGCGTTCATTTATGGGCTGTTGCACGACGTCGGCAAGATAGTCCTCGAGGAGTACATGCCCGAGGAATGGCAAACGGCCCAAGAACTTGCGCGCTCGGAGGGAATGCCCCTATTCGCGGCCGAACAACAGCGGCTGGGCATCGACCACGCCATGGTGGGCGCCCGGCTGGCGGCCAGATGGCGGCTGTCGGACGAACTCGTTAGCGCCATTGCGGGTCACCACGAACTCTCTCAAAGTACGGAACCCGCCTTCCGCGGACTCGCCGCCTGGACCTCCCTCGCCAATTACATTACAGCCTCGGCCGGATTCCCCTGCAATCATTCCACCCCGGTGGCGCTGGCGGAAGGCGCCTGGGAAGAAACCGGCGTTCCAGTGGAGGAGTTGCCACGCCTGCTTGAGGCGTTTTTCACGGCGACGCCCGCCATTCAGGAACTCATCGAGGACGCCAAGGACTGAACGGCCGCCTCTCCTCCCCTCTTGTATCCCCCTTCCCGTTCTGCCAAGCAACTCCTTCAACTCTTTAGAAGTGGCCTGACCGGCTCAACCTGTTGGTTTGGCAGTATTCAGACGGGTTTGGTATGCTTCTCTATGACGATTAGACTGAAAAGGAGCCGGATATCCCGTGTTTGAGTATTTGAAGTCCCTATTTGGAACGAGCAGCGAACGCCAGATCAAACAGTTGATGCCGCTCATGGAGCAGGTGCGCGACCACGAGGACGCCCACGCCGCCATGACCAACGATCAACTGCGCGCCCAGACCGCCAAGTTCAAGGACGCGCTGGAACAAGGCGCTTCGCTGGATGACATATTGCCCGAAGCCTTCGCGGCCGTGTGCGAAGCGGCGAAACGGGTGACCGGGCTTCGCCCGTTCGATGTGCAGATCTTGGGCGCCATCGTGCTGCATCAAGGCAAGATCGCCGAGATGGTGACAGGCGAGGGCAAGACCCTCGTCGCCACGATGCCGCTGTACCTCAACGCGCTGACGGGCCACGGCGCGCATTTGGTGACGGTTAATGACTTCCTCGCCCGCCGCGACCGCGAGTGGATGGGGCCGGTGTACGAATTTCTTGGGCTCACGGTGGGCCTGGTGCAGCACGACATGAGCACGGCGGAGCGCCAGGCCGGTTACCGCGCGGACATCACCTACGGCGCCAACCATGAGTTCGGCTTCGATTATCTGCGCGACAACATGGCCATCCGTCCCGAGTCGCGCGTGCAGCGGGAGTTGAACTACGCCATCGTGGACGAGATCGACTCCATCCTCATCGACGAGGCCCGCACCCCCCTGATCATCTCCGGGCGGCCCGAGAAGAGCGTGGACATGTACTACAAGGTGGACGAGGTCGTCCGCCGCCTGCGCCGGGACACCCACTACGAAATCGAGGAGAAGGGGCGCAATGTCCTCATCACCGAGGAGGGCATGGAAGAACTGGAGCGCCAGCTTGAACTCGAGAACCTCTTCACGGAACACCTCGGCACGGTCCACATGGTGGAAAACGCCATCAAGGTCCACAACTTCTTCAAGAAAGACGACGAATACGTCGTGCGCAACGGCGAGGTGCTCATTGTGGACGAGTTCACCGGCCGCATCATGGAGGGCCGGCGCTACTCCGACGGGCTTCACCAAGCGCTGGAGGCCAAGGAACGCGTGCCCGTCAATTTCGAGACGCAAACCGTCGCCAGCATCAGTTACCAGAACTTCTTCAAACTTTACAACAAACTGGCGGGCATGACGGGCACGGCCATCACCGAGGGGCAGGAATTTGACCAGATCTACGGCCTCGACGTGATGCAGGTTCCCACCAACCTCCCGCTCATCCGCGAGGACAAGGCCGACCTCATCTTCGCCACGGAGGACGGCAAGTTCCGCTGGGTAGTCGATCGGATTGTCGAGATCCACCAAACCGGCCGGCCGGTCCTCGTGGGCACGGTGTCCATCGAAAAGTCGGAGCGGCTGGCCGACATGCTCCGGGAACACGGCATCACCGATTTCCAAGTGCTCAACGCCAAGTACCACGAGAAGGAAGCCGCCATCATCGCCAATGCGGGCAAACGCGGGGCGATCACCATCGCGACGAACATGGCGGGCCGCGGCACGGACATCAAGCTGGCCGAGGGCGTGCGTGAACTCGGCGGACTCGCCATCATCGGCACGGAGCGCCACGAGTCGCGCCGGATTGACAACCAGCTCCGCGGCCGCGCCGGCCGTCAAGGCGACCCAGGGACCACCGAGTTCTTCGTCAGTTTGGAGGACGAGGTGGCCCGCTTGTTCGGCGGCGAGAAGGTGAAGAACCTCATCGACTGGTTCGGCAGCCAGCAGATGGACGACCAGCCGCTGAGCCAGAAGGCCGTGAGCCGTTCCATCGAACGCGCGCAAAAGCAGGTCGAGGAGCATCACTTCGAGATGCGCAAACACCTGCTGAAATACGACAACGTCAACAACACGCAGCGCCAGGTCATCTACGCCATACGCCGCGACGTGCTCGAGGACCGTGACGTCACCCAACGCATCCACCATATGTTCGAAAACGTGGTCGGCGACGCCGTGGCCGAGTATGCCCCGGAAGACGAATTGCCCGACAATTGGGACCTCGAGGGATTGGAAGCCCGGTTCCACCAGTTCTTCGGCTTTCAGCCCCGCGTCATCGCCGACGAGGACGAACTACAACAGCAAGCGGCGGACGGCCGGAGCATGCACGACGACCTCTATGAACAGGTCATCGAGGAATACAAGCGGCGGGAGAAACTCATCGCCGAGGAAATCCGCGCTCACTTTCAGGAACGCTACGGGGAGCGCGCCCGCAACCTCGACTTCGACAAACTCGCCCGGCGCCAGGTTCATGATTACGAGTTGATGGTGCTGCTGCGCACGGTGGACGACAAATGGATCGACCACCTCTACAGCATGGACTACCTGCGCGATTCCGTCCGCCTGCGCGCCTACGGCCAACGCGATCCGCTTATCGAGTACAAGCAAGAGGCCTACGAGATATTCGAGGCCATGATGCGCAACATCGACGAGACCGTGACGCAAACCTTGTTCCGCATTACGGATCCCGACGTGCGCAAGACCCGCGCCCAGAAACGCCGGCGGGGAACGCTCACGCAGCAGGAAGACCCCATGGCGCAGTTGCAGCACTACACCTACGTGGCCGCGCCAAAGCAACAGGATCGCAGCTTCGCCTCGTACGACACAAGCAATTTCGCGCTGGCGGGGCAAGCGCCCGGCGGGGCTGAGGGCGTAACGGAACCCCAACGGCGCGAAACCCAGGAAGAAGCCAAGACCCAGACAGCCACCAAGAAGAAGCCGGAGCCTGTCCGCGTGCAGGAACGGGTTAAACCGAATGACCCTTGCTCGTGTGGCAGCGGTAAGAAGTACAAGAAATGTTGCGGGGCCAAGCGGGATTAGGGCGCGGCCCGGATTCGGAAACGTGAACCCGTTGCGCGGGTTCATCATGCGGCATCACACCACAAACAGCCAGCTCCTGGCGGCAGGACATCGCTCGCGCGGCAGTGTCACGCCGCCAGTTTTTGATCCGTTACGCGAACGTTGCTAAGGTAATTGTTCACGCTGCCAACGTAAACCGGTGTTCCTAGCCAAACAAAAGGGAATATCATGAACGCTTTCGCCTCCTGGTCTTGCCGCCGCCCCACAGCGATCATCCTCGTGCTCAGCTTGTTCGCGCTGCCTGTATCCGTCTCGGCGCTGGAGGGGGTTGTGCGGGGACCGGACGGAGACGGCATTGCCGGCATCACGGTGACGGCGCATCTCCCCGGAAACATCCGGCACGAGACCGTCACGGACAACGCGGGCGCATTCCAGTTCCAAAACGCCGCCGCGGACGGCGAAGTTCTCATGCAACTCGATGGCGCCGAGGGAACCGGCCGGACCGTGATTGCGGAGGAGACGGCCCAAGAGCCCCTCGAGCTTGAATATCCAGTCATCAGCGAACTTGTGTTGCTTCACGATAACGATCAGCACTTCGACTTCAACTTTGTGGAGGCTATTCAAGCCGAAATCGAGCGGGTTCGTGATGAGAACACGAATGTGTTTCACATCAACGCGGGCGACGTCTTTACGCGGCACAGCGATCGCTGGGGCGAACCGGAAGAAGTAAGCTGGTACGCCGACCAAGCCTTCTTCATGATTGACACGATGAACGAGCTGGGATACGACGCCTTGGCCGTGGGCAACCATGAACTCGACCATCACGAGCATTACACGCGGCAGGCGCTCGAACGAGCCGAGTTCCCGCTCTTATGCGCCAATATGACCATCACCACGGATCGTCTGCCCCAGTTCGAGCCTTACACCGTGTTCGAGACGCGCGAAGGCTACTCCATCGCGGTCCTGGGCTTGAGCGTCGGCAATTTTGAAGGCGTTTCCCCCAGGGATCCCGTCGAAACGGCTAAGGAGTATACCCATCTCGCCGAGGAACACGACCTCTTTGTCGCGGCCACCCATATCGGGTACAACACGGATCGCGAGCTGGCCGAGGCCGTTCCAGAGCTGGATGTCATCATTGGAGGACATAGCCACACCCTTCTGGAAGAAGCGGAGATGGTCAACGGCGTTCTCGTCGCTCAGGCCGGAGGCGGAGGCCATGAGCCGGATCCCCTGAAGCCCATGTATCTGGGAAAGATCACGCTTACTCTGTCGAACGGCAGGCCCAGCGAAAAGAGCGGGTTTGTACGGGAGTTTACGGAAGACGACGTTGATAACCCGCGGCAACTCTCCTTCGACGGGCTTCACGCCGCGGGTCAGGCGGACAATGAGCTAATCCCGTTTGAGGTGGAGGTGGTGGACGGCGACGGCCAGCGGGACTTGAGTTATTCCGGGCCGATCACGGTGGCAATTGCCGAAGGGCCGGGCGAGTTGAGCGGGACCGTGACGCAGGAAGCGGTCGAAGGCGTGGCGCGGTTCGACGATCTCGCGGTCAGCGAACCCGGCGCGTATCAGTTCGAAGCCACCGCGCCGGACCTCGCCCGGGCGGTTTCAGAGGAGGTGCAAACGGTTGCATTGGAAGAGATACTGGTCCCGCGCTATATGCAGGCCGACCCGCCCCATCCCAATAAGGACCGCGTACCCTACGCGTTCCGGCTGCGCATTACGGGGCTCAATCCGAACGCCACCTACCGCTATGCCAACCGCATCGCCACGGTGGACGAGGATGCCGAGCAAGATGGGGCGGGCAACAACATCTTCGCATACCCCGACGCGTTCCGGCGCAACACGGACACACCGGCGTTTGACGATGACCCCGCCACGTTCAGCAGCTTCGAGACGGATGGCGGCGGGACCTACGAGGGCTGGTTCATCACCGAACCCACGGGCAACGACCGGTTCGAGGACGACGAGTTGCATCTCCGCATCCTGCTCAACGACGGCGCGGGCGGAGATGAGAGCAATTTTTTTTTGACCACGCCCAGCACCGCGGAATTGCGCAGCTTTGGCGAAGGCGCGGATGAAGCCACGGGCGTCTCTGCAGACAGCCCCTTCGCGCCCCGCAACTTCGTGTTCCTCTACGACAATGTGGACGGCGAAGGCCGGCCCATCGCGGGGACCTTTGTCGAACCCGGCGGACAAGAAGTCGATGAGCGGTACGTGACGTTCTACGAAGACGAAGTCTGGGGCCAGGACGGCCGCTGGGGAACGCTGCTGCCCAATGATTTGGAAGAAGGCGTCCGGCGCATCGAAGAACGCGATTTGGCCGATGGCTCCTTGGTCAGCGTCTACACCAGCGAGGACGGGCAATGGAACGGCGTGGATACGCGCAATCCCAGCGGCGGCGCAGCGGATCCCGTGGCCCTCGAATTGGAAGCCGAACCGGCGGCGGGTTGGCTCGAAGTGAGCCTCGAACCCGAGGCCGCGGTCGAGGCCGGCGCGCAATGGCGCGTGGACGGCGAGGAGTGGCGGCTTAGCGGCGAGCGCGTGGAATTGGAGCCCGGCGATTACAGCGTTACGTTCCGCGATGTGGAGGGCTGGATGACGCCGGAAGCGCAAAACGTCACGGTGGACGGCGGCGAGACGGCCCGGATAACAGCGGCGTACGACGACCAGCCCGCCGTGCCCGACGTTCGCGACACCTCCCAACAAGACGCCGAATCCGCGCTACAGGACGCCGGGTTTGAGGTCGGCGAAGTGACACAAGAACACCACGACAACATCCCCGAGGGTACGGTCATCATCCTGGACCCAGAGCCGGGCGCGGAGCTTGAACCCGGCGCGGCGATTGACTTGATCG
>PUOI01000327.1 GCA_003552765.1 Candidatus Hydrogenedentota bacterium
ACTTCGTCTTCGGGACGAAGCTGTCAATCAGCGATGGCGTCAGTTCGCCGCTTCGGAAACTGTCGCTGCGCACGATGCGTGCGCAAAGCCGCGCCGTATTCTTCATCCCCTCGGTCGTGAACTCATCCAGGGCGCCGCTCAACCGGCTAATGGCCTCGTGGCGATCGCGTCCATGGGCGATCACCTTGGCCAATAGACTGTCATAATAGCGCGGTACGGTATAACCGGGGAAGATGTGCGTATCCACGCGAATCCCGGGACCGCTTGGCAGATGACACCGGCCGACCTCCCCCGCGCAGGGCATGAAGTTGTTTTCAGGGTCCTCCGCATACACGCGGGCCTCGATGGCGTGGCCGTTGGGCCGGACATGACTGTACCCGAGCGGCTCGCCCGCCGCGATGCGCAGCTGTTCCTTGACAAGGTCCAGTCCCGTTACTTCCTCCGTGACGGGGTGCTCGACTTGAATGCGGGCATTGAACTCGATGAAGTAGAATTGACCCTCGGGCCCCAACAGGAATTCCACCGTGCCCGCGTTCGTGTAGTTGATAGCCCGCGCGGCGCGAACGGCCGCCTTTGAAAGCTTGGATCGTAGCGAGCTAGACAGCACGGCGCACGGCGTCTCCTCGATGAGCTTTTGATGACGGCGCTGAATGGTGCATTCCCGTTCACCCAGCGAAATGACGTGGCCATGCTCATCGGCGAGAATTTGCACTTCCACGTGGCGGGCGTTTTCGAGAAACTTCTCGATATACACGCCGCTGTCGCCAAACGCGGCCTGCGCCTCGACCGTGGCCATGGCGACCGCGTTAGCCAGCGTCACGTCGTTATGAGCGATGCGCATGCCTTTGCCGCCCCCTCCCGCGGAGGCCTTTACAAGGACGGGAAACCCAATCTCGTGGGCAATGCGCAGGGCCTCTTCCGGGTCTTGGACAAGCCCCTCGCTCCCAGGCACGGTGGGCACGCCCGCTTCCTTGACCCGCTCGCGGCACAAGGATTTGTCGCCACTCACCGTGATGGCCTCGGGAGAAGGCCCGATGAAGGCGATGTTGCATTCCCGGCAAATGGTGGCGAACTTGGGGCTTTCCGACAAGAAACCATAGCCAGGGTGAATGGCTTGGGCGTCACAGATTTCGGCGGCCGCTATCAGGCTCGGAATGTGGAGGTAGCTCTCCGTGGCGCTGGCGGGGCCGATGCATATGCTTTCATCCGCCAGCGATGTGTGGAGCGAATGCTGGTCGGCGTCGGAATGAACCGCGATGGAAGCGATACCCGCTTCCCGGCACGCGCGAATGATGCGCACCGCGATTTCCCCACGGTTGGCGATAAGTATGCGGCGAAACATCTACATCTCCCGGCTTATTCTAGAGGCCGGACGGCGAACATGGGCTGGCCGTATTCCACGGGCTCCCCACTCTCGACCAGCACCTTTTCAATGACGCACCCAAACTTGGCGGTCACTTCGTTCATCAGTTTCATGGCCTCGACAATGCACACCGTTTCGCTTTCGCTCACGGTATCCCCCGGCTTGACGTACGGCGGTTCGCCCGGGGCGGGCGATGCATAAAACACGCCCACCATGGGCGAGTCAATGGTCGTTAGCCCCTCGCTGGCATCTTCCGGCGCCGCGGTTTCAGGCGCGGCTTCTCCACTCGCCGGTTGCGCATGGTGCGGTTGCACCGCGGCGGGATGTCCCGCACTTGGCGCGGGAGCGGGGGAAGTATTAACGGACGCCGGTTGCCCCTTCTTGAGGCAAACCCGGCGGCCGGACTCCTCGATCTCGATTTCCCAAAGGCTCGAGTTCTCGAAGACCCGGATTAACTCTTGCAGCCTTTCGATATCCATGGACCACTCTCCAGATATTCCACTGTATTCGGCGTCCGGCGGCATCGGGCGGTTAAGTAACCCGCTCGATGTACTCACCGGTGCGCGTGTCGACCTTGATCACATCCCCCTCGTTCAAGAACAGCGGCACCTGAATGGTGGCCCCCGTTTCCACGGTGGCCGATTTGGTGCCGCCCGTTGAACGATCGCCCTGTACGCCGGGCGCGCACTCCGTGACTTGCAGGTCCACTTGCACAGGCACATTCACCATGAGGACCTTGCCTTGATAAAAGACAAGGCCCACGGGGCAGTTTTCCTTGAGATAGATGGATTTATCTCCGACCACGCCGCCGCCGACAGCGGTCTGCTCGTAGGTGTCGCGATGCATGAAATGATAGACATCGCCATCGCTGTAAATAAACTGATAGGGTTCTTCTTCCAGGCGGGCCTCTTCCATGCGCTCGCCGGCCCGGAAATTCTTTTCCAAGACCCGGCCCGTCAGCGCGTTACGCAGCTTGGTGCGAACGAAAGCTCCCCCTTTGCCCGGTTTCACGTGCTGAAACTCGACGATCTCCATGAGTTCGCCGTTCTGCACAATAATCTTGCCGTTCTTGAAATCGGCTGTTGAAATCATGGTGAGAGTACTCTTAACTCCTTTTGTGTGCGTGTGAGCACATTGCATCCCTCTTGGGTTACGACAATGAGGTCTTCGATGCGGACCCCACCTTGGCCGGGGACATAGATGCCCGGCTCGATGGTAATAACCATGCCGGCTTCTAGGACGGCGGTGGTCTCGGGATTGAGCCTTGGCGCTTCGTGGATTTCGATGCCAACCCCGTGTCCAAGGCCATGACCAAAATGACGGCCATGCCCCCCCTCTGAAATGATGTCACGGGCGGCGGCATCCACATCCCGGCAAGAAACGCCTGGCCGCACGGCTTCGATCGCTTGCCGCTGAGCGGCCAGGGTGAGTTCGTAGATCTGTTGGAACCACTCGCCGGGAATCCTACCGAAAGCATACGTTCGAGTCAAGTCGGAGCAATACCCTTCCCGCCGGCAGCCGAAGTCCAACAGTACGACATCCCCGTCTTGCAACGCCCGATCGCCGGGTTGTCCGTGGGGCAGGGAACTCCGCGCTCCGAACAGCGCAATCGTGTCGAAAGAAGGACCGGAGGCCCCGCGCATCTTGAATTCATACTCGATACGGGCCGCAAGTTCCCTCTCGGTGATACCCGGCCGCAATTCGGGAAGCAGGTCCTCCAGAACCCCTTCCGCCAATTCGGAAGCGGCGCGCACCTTCGCAATCTCGGCCTCATCCTTGCGGCTCCGCAACGCGGATACCGTCTCCGAGGCCTCTTTGAATACCTTCCCGGCGGTAGCCTGCAACGTGTTCAACTCGTCCACCGTCACGTAGTGGGGCTCGAAGCCCACGGCGGTAAGGCTTCGTTCCAGGACCGCCTCGGCCAAGCGCACGCCGAGTTTGCCTTTCACTTCCCTGATGGTGTACCCATGGACCTGCTCCTGGGCCTGTTCCGTGTATCGAAAATCGCAGAGGAAGAGAGCTTCCTCAGGCGTAATGAGAATGGCCGACGTGGTGCCGTTAAAACCGGCCAGATACTGGTTCGTGGCCGGGGCAAGACTGATAAAGGCGCCGTAGCCTTCGTTGGCGAGGTTTTCCCGCAGGGCGTTGATGCGATTTGTCATGAGACTCCCCATTGGCTTGCCACGCGCAACGCCAGCCGGTAACTCTCCGCGCCGAATCCGGCTATGGTTCCCTGAGCCACGGGGGCGATGTAGGAATGCTGGCGAAAGGGTTCGCGGGCGTGAACGTTGGATAGATGGACTTCGATGGCGGGTATGCCAACGCCGGCTATGGCGTCGCGTATCGCCACACTGGTATGGGTATAGGCGGCGGGGTTGATGATGATGGCCTCGGCCCACCCGCGCGCATCGTGGATGGCCGATACAAGATCGCCTTCACTGTTGGACTGGTAACTTCGCAGGCTTACGCCGAGTTCGAGGGCGTCCTGTTCGAGCGCGTCGTTGATGCCTTCCAAAGTCGTGGCGCCGTAAACGCCGGGCTCCCGCTTGCCCAATAGATTCAAGTTGGGGCCGTGAATGACAAGAATGTTCACGAGGGGATATCCTCCATACCCGCACCGGTCCGGTGTTCAGCAAGGTAATCGGCCCGTTCGCGGGCTTGCGCGGCCTGGGCTATTAGGGCGCGTCCCCGCTCCTCCGCGCCAGCCTCCACATAGGTGCGGCCGAAATCCTCCAGGGCGTTGGCGTGGAACCGCCAAATGTCTGGTGAAACAGGGAAAAGCTCGGTGGCCCTCCGGGATTGTTCGAGTCCTGCGTCGAAATACTGCATGGCTCGTGGGCCGGATTCGAGACCGCCCCGCTGAAACAGGGCTTGTGCGTAATAGCGGCGGTACATGGCCCGGCGGGGGCTGCGCTCCACGGCCCTCTCCGCCCATTGTTTCGACTGGAGGGTGGCGTTCCGCCGTTCCGCCTCTGTGTTGGCGAGGTTTCGGAGGTTCTGATAAAAGAAATGCAGCATAAGCGCCCGTTCCGGATCGTGACTGTAGATGGCGTCGGCCCTTTCAAGGCGGTTTATGTAACCCTGAATGGCCTGGCGGGTCATCTCACGGGCCTCGGCTGGATTGGTGACGCGAAAGCGTCCCTGTTCGATTTGTTCCCGAGTTGGCGTGTTCACGGCGCTGAAGGGGACGTATTGCATTTGTCCCCCTCTCACGATCGGAAGCTGAACGTCACCAATGTGCTGGAGATGGCTTGGCTGTGGAATGAGCGCGGCGATTGTCTGCAATCCTATCCAGGATTCCGCATTTGGCTCGAAGGCGGTCTGGTTGGACTGCTCTGTCATGTAATTCACTGCCGAGAGAGCGCTTTGAATCTGCTGCTCGGCCGGCATGCGCGATTCCGCGCGCCACAAGTTGACGGAGGCCGCCGCGGCGCCGCCCGCTACGGCCAGTAACACGATAGCCAACGCGCCGTGAGCTGCTGGCGCGCTTATGCGCAACGGTTTAACCCGCCCGCCGAGGGCCAGGACGCTTCCGGCCAGCGCGAACGCGAACGTGGCGAGACCGGGATTATAGAAGTTGAAGTCCACGAACGCATGGAGAAGGAAGGCCAGCGCGCCCGCATAGACGCCGCCGAGAAGCCAGCGTTTGTCCCTGTCTTGAAGCGCCAACACGCGGCGGAAACCGGCTACGGCGAAATACCCCCAGAACCCCATGAAGAACAGAAAACCGAATATGCCCGTCTCGCATAGGACCTGAAGATAATCGTTATGGGCCATCTGCACGTCGCCCGCGCCCAGCTTTTGGTAATTGGGGTATGCCGCGCCGAAGTTGCCCAGCCCCACGCCGGTCCAAAGGTTATCCTTCGCCATGTCCCAGCCGGTGCGCCAATAGGTTATACGCAACGCCGCCGTGGCCGGGCTGGCCAACTCGGTCGCGGTGATGCCCAAGCCTTCGGGACCGGCGGCTCCCGGTCCTCCAGCGTCAGGGATGGCCTGCGCGTGGGCTGATTGCGCGCCCTGCCCCGCCAACGCTAGGCCCATCGCCGCGATGCACAGAACAAGCGCGGCCGCGCCCGCAGCGGGCCGTAGCCGGTCGAGCCAGCGGGTGTAGTGGGCTGCTGTCAGCAGCACGGCCACGAGGCCAACGGCGGCGGCAAGCCCCAGCATGGCGCCGCGGGAGTACGTGAGCCATAAGGTGAGGAGCTGAAGCGCCACGGCTACCGGCAAGAGGTTGGTCACGGCCGCGATGACGAAATGCCGGAAGCCGTGTTTGCGCACGATAACCAAGGGAAACAGGGCCAGCGCCACAGGTAACACCCACACTGCCAGCACGCGAAGCGGCACGCTTTGAACCCATGCCGAGCCATCAAAGTCGGTGCCTTGGATGAAGGCCACCAAGATGTAGATGGCGCTGAAGACAACCACCCAGACGCCCGCGGCCGCCGCCAAGGCGTGAAGCAGCCGCCGGTCCTGTTTACGGCGATCGCGCTCACTTTCGCTCCCCAATTCCCGGGCTAGCGCCGCGTGCTGGGAAGCGGTTTCCGCGTTCTCGCGCCATGCGCGCCAAGCCCGCCGCATCATCACAAACGCGCCAGTGGCGGCGGGAATCCCGAGTATCACAAATGCGCCAAGGGCGTTCGGAAATAGAAACGACCCGAAGGCGCGATTGACATTGAGCCGGTGAGCCAGTTCCCCGGTTAATTCGGTTGTGCCAAAATGCTGTTGCAGCAGTTGGGGGTTCTGTTCCACTTGCCACCGGACGTAAGGCAATACGTGTTGGAAATGAATCAGACTCCAGATGCTCTGAATGAACGCCACCCCGAGGAACGCACTCAGCACGATCCCCACGGCCAGCCTGTTGCGCAGGGCGTGAACGGCCAACACGAAGACGAAGAAATGGCCCGTCCAGTAGAGGAGATTCCGGTAAGTGGCGTCGGTCTGAATCGTGGTGGAGAGCCCCAGCGCGGCCACCAGCAGAAAGCCGCCCAATAACAGCGTCGGCGCGGGGAATTGGAACGGCTCCCCCTGCAGCACCACGCGATAGAACGCCCACGCCGCGAACATGAGGACGATCGCGGCAAAGAAGTAGAGATTGTAGAACGGGTACACCACACCGTCCACCCATGGCCGGACCAGCAGCAGCGCCGCAAGGCCCAAGGCGACGGGTTCCGCCGAGATGCGCCGCCACAGGGGCGCGTTGGCGGAATCCGCCTCTTTTGATGCACCCGCGAATGTGTTCTGACGGGAACGGTTCGCAACGGGCGCATCCGGCGCCGAAGGCGTAGCGCCATGGGAGTGCTTCTGCGAATGGTTGCTCTTAGCTCGTTTCTTTTGTTTCTTCTTGCCCATAAGAGATGGCCTGCCCTTTGGCGTTGGCGTTCATGAGGAGCACAATAAGAAGATAAATCCCAGCCACTTGAGCCAGGATGATGAGGGTTCCCGTAAGCGCCACTTGCGGCAGGAGCGCCGCGCCCAATCCGCAAATACCGGCCACCAAAAAAATGAACTCCACCGCCTGGCGCGGGGTCATGCCGAGTTCCACGAGCCGGTGCGAGAAGTGGCGCTTGTCGCCTTTCATGATGGATTCTCCATTGCGCCATCGTATGTACACAACTGTTACGATATCAAATAACGGCACGCTCAAGGCAACCAGCGGCGCGGCAACCGCGATCCGCGATCCCGTGGCCGGGGTGTAGAACGTGGCGAGGATAGGCGCCGTCGCCAGGACATACCCGCAAAACATGGATCCCGCGTCGCCCATGAAAATGCGGGCGGGGGGGAGGTTGTGATAGAGGAACCCCCCGGCGGCTCCCGCGAAGACCATGAGCAGAACCGCGATGAAGGTATGGCCTTGAGCCGCGGCGCACAAAAAGAAAGAGAACGCCGCGATGACGGAAACGCCGCCCGCCAACCCGTCCATGTTGTCGAGGAAATTCATCGCGTTGACCATCGTCACGACCCATAAGACGGTGAGGACCGCGGTGACAATGGGGTAGGGGATGAACAAGTCGATGCGTATTCCGAACCCCACGAGGACGCTCGCCGCGGCTATCTGGCCAATGAGTTTCAGGACCGGCGTAAGCTGAAGAATATCGTCGGCCAGGCCTAGCGCGAAGATGATGAGGCCGCCCAGAATGATGCCTAGAAGCTTGGCGGTTACATCTCCCCCCAGGAAACCCACGATATGAGGTCCTATCCATTCAAAACCCCATTCGGTCAGGGGGACCACCTGCAAAACGAGGAGATGCGCCCCGATGACGAGATAGAAGGCGAGGAAGATGGCTACGCCGCCCATCAAAGGGATGGGGGTGTGGTGCATCTTGCGTTCGCCGGGGGCGTCTAAAACATTCCACTGGATGGCGTACCGCCGCGCGAGCGCAGTCAATACCAGGGAAAGCCCGAGGGAAACGGTGAGAATATAACCGTAAACGAGATACCAATTCATTAAGTGGATGAATGCTCCAAGAATCCGTGGGGCGGCGCCATTCCCACACTACGTCTCCAATGCTTCCTTGTACAACTCGAATTCGCGCCGGGCCACGGTCTCCACGTGTAACTCGGTTTCGACCCGGCGCTTGGCGAAGGCCCCCATGCGTTCGGCCAGGGCGGGATCGTCCAAGAGCGTGTTGATTGCCTTGGCCAATTCCGCCGCGTCACGCGGGGGCGCGTTAAGTCCGGTTTCTCCGTGCCGGTTTACGAACTCGACGCCCGTGCCAAGGCGGGTGGCCACCACGGGCTTACCGCATGCGTGGGCTTCCAGCATGGACAGACCAAAGGCTTCGCTGCGTTCCACGGACGGAAACGCGAAGACCGCGCATGCGTGGAGATGGTTCACGAGGTCGTGCTGATCAAGCTCGCCCGGAAAGGAGACCGGTACGTTCAATTCGCGGGCCAGGGCCCGGCATCTCTCCCGTTCGGGGCCGTCGCCCGCGATGACCACGGGAGCCTTAATCCACTGAGCGGCCTCGACGAGATAAGGCAACCCCTTGTAATACCGGTGCCGTCCCGAGAACAGCACGAACGGACCGCCATGGGTCTCGCGCAATTCGGCGGCGCGGTTCTCATCCGGCGCTTGAAAAACCTCGGGGAGGATACCCAAGGGCTGCACCCGGCAGCGGTCCCGAACGGCCTGAAGGACGGGCGAAGAATCCAGATACGCCTCGGACGTGTGCAAGATCATAGCAGCTTTGCGGAGAAATTGCATTTGCAGGGGACCATAAAAGCGCATGGCGGCGGCCTGGCGGATCACATCGCTGTGGTAGCGCACGATGAGCGCCGCCTTGGGCCGCGCCAGTAGCCAGCCCAGTTCGGCGGTCGGATTCGGCATATGCACCACGCAGACATCCGCATCCATGCGCCGGAGATGCCACGGAAACGTAGGGGAGACCGGCGCGCTCTGGAACCGGCCAAACTCTCCCGCCTCGGTTACAAGCGTTCCGTCGCGGTCCATTCGCCGCGTGCGCC
>PUOI01000426.1 GCA_003552765.1 Candidatus Hydrogenedentota bacterium
CAGCCCTTCGGAACGCCGTTGCGGCCGTTCTCGGCGGCCTCCCGCGCGGATGGCCGCAAGCCCTACTTCTTCTGCTTCGTTGGGGCCGTGTTTGCGGATGACGCGATGCACGTTGTCCGGGTTGCTCGCGGGACCGGTGAGCAACAGGCGGAAAGCGACTTTGTATCCGCCGCCGGGCAGAAACTCGAACTCCACCCAGTAACCTGTTTGGCGGTCCACCTCCTCCTGTCCCACGATGGCTTGACGCACCCGGTAAAGGGCCCCGCTGGTGGCGTCTTGCAATTCGTACCAGGCCCACTGGCCCACTTCGGGGTCCACCAATGTGCCCGACATCATGTCGCCGATGAAGCCTTGGGCGTTGGCCCCGCCTGACATCGCGCCCAAACCGATCACGCCCACAAACGCCAAGGCCGTAAGCAACCGGGCCATCCGTTTGAAGCGAAGTTTGTTACCCATCATTGTGTTTCATGCTCCTTTTGCTGGCGGCTGCGGAAACGCTCGAGGCGTTCCTTGAACGCCTTCTCCACGCCCCAGTCCACTGGTTGGTAGAATGTGTGTTCCTGGATTCCATAGTCTTGGGGAACATAGCCTTCTTCATAATCATGGGGGTATTGATAGCCTTGCGCCCGCCCCAACGCATCGGCGCCAGCGTAATGGCCGTCTTGCAAGTGTTTGGGCACGGCCACCGTGGGCTGCTCGCGCAGATACTTCGACGCTCGCACGATACCCTCGCAGGCGGCGTTGCTCTTGGGCGCGCACGCCACGTAAGAGGCCGCCTGCGCCAAGATGATCCGCGCCTCCGGCATGCCGATGAATTCGCAAGCCTGCCATGCGGACGTGGCGAGCACCAGCGCCATCGGATCCGCGTTGCCCACGTCCTCGGCCGCCGCGATGCAGATGCGCCTGGCCACGAAGCGGGGCTCATCCCCGGCCTCAAGCATCAAGGCCATCCAGTATAAGGCGGAGTCTGGGTCGGTCCCGCGCATACTCTTGATAAAGGCGGAAGCGGCGTCGTAGTGGCTGTCGCCTTTGCCATCATAATGGAGCATCTTGCGTTGGATGCTTTCCACCGCCGCGTCCACAGTGATGTGGATAGTGTCGTCCTCCGCCGGAGTGGTAAGCATCGCCACTTCCAGCCCGTTCAACGCCCGCCGGGCATCCCCCTCCGCGCACCGGGCGAAATGCCGCAGGGCATCCTCGTCCACTTCGATGCGATACTCGGCAAGGCCGCGATCCGGATGTTCAAGCGCGCGGCGCAGGAGCCCAACGATGTCCTCTTCGCTCAGCGGGTTCAGCTCGAAGATCTGCGAGCGTGACAGCAACGGGGCCACCACGGCGAAATAGGGATTCTCCGTCGTCGCCCCGATAAGTATGATGTTGCCGTTCTCCACGTCGGGCAAGAGGGCGTCCTGTTGGGCGCGGTTGAACCGGTGAAGCTCATCGATGAACACGATGGTGCGCCGCTGCTCATACGCCCTCCGCTCCTTAGCGCGGTTGATGAGGTCGCGCAATTCCTTGACGCCCGATGTCACCGCATTGAGGGGCTCGAAGGCGGCCTTCGTGCGCATGGCGATGATGCGCGCCAAGGCGGTCTTGCCGCTCCCCGGCGGCCCGTAAAGGATAAGCGACGTGATGTGGTCCGCCTCGATGGCTCGGCGCAGTATCTTTCCCGGCCCTAAGACATGATCTTGCCCCACGATTTCGTCAAGGGCGCGCGGGGCCGTACGCCGGGCCAAAGGCGCTTCCCTGCGCATGCGTTCCGCCGCCGAGTCTTCAAACAGGTCTCCGCTCATACGTTGATCTTACGCCATGCCATGGCCGGGGAACAAGATGGTTGTCTTTGCTCCGAATTGCGTCATGGGGCCTCAGCCCATGGCGCCGTTATTGATTCCACGGCTTCATTTAGAGTATACTTTGATTCAATAGTTCCCCCCTCATCTACGTTTCAACCCACTACCCGACCACTCTAACCCTTAAGGAGAGAATAGTGTCTACAGGAAAACGCTTCAAGATCGCTTGCATTGGCGCGGGCAACGTCGGCGCGGCGGCTGCTCAGTATTGCGCGGAGATGGATCTCGGCGACATCGTGCTCACGGACATTGTGGAAGGCATGCCCCAGGGCAAGGCGCTCGATCTCACCCAGGCCGGTCCCATCCGCGGCTACAACGCCATGGTCCAGGGCACGAATGATTACAAAGACATCGAAGGCAGCGACGTCGTTATCATAACGGCGGGCCTGCCCCGGCAACCGGGCATGAGCCGGTTGGACCTCCTTGAGAAGAACGCCAATATCATGGGGGATATCTGTGGCAATGTGAACACCTATGCGCCGAATAGCACGGTGATCATCGTCACGAATCCCCTCGACGTGATGACGTACGCCGCGTTCAAGAAGCTCGGTTTTCCCCCGGAACGGGTCGTGGGCATGGCGGGCTGTCTGGATAGCGCCCGCATGCGCGCGTTCGTCGCAATGGAGCTGAACACCAGCATGAAGAACGTGGATACCATGGTGCTTGGCTCCCATGGCGACACAATGGTGCCGCTGCCCCAATACACCACGGTGTCCGGCATCCCCATTACCCGGCTTCTCTCCCAAGACCGCATCGACGCCATTGTCGAACGGACGCGGAAAGGCGGCGGAGAAATCGTCTCGTTGCTCAAGACGGGCAGCGCCTATTATGCGCCGGCCGCCAGCGCGGCGCGGATGGCGCAAGCTATCATTCGCGACGAGAAACAGCTCCTGCCGTGTTCGGCTTTGCTGAACGGCCAATACGGGCTGGAAGACGTTTACATTGGCGTTCCGGTCCGGCTGGGCAAGGGCGGCGTCGAGGGCATCCTGGAACTCGACCTCAGCCAAGACGAGCTTAAGGCCCTGCAGGAATCCGCTGAAGAGGTGCGGACCGGCATCAAGAGCCTTCAGGACATGAACGCGCTTTAAACAACAAGCGAAATCGTACGTGAGGGGGGCAGAAAAGGCTTTGCTCTTTTCGGGGCCATGCCATGCCCAGCATTTCCCATCCCGCTCGCTACGTAGGCAGGCAAGCCCCCTTCACGAACGTGTGAAGGGGGCTTTGCGCATGAGGCGCGTTTGGATAAGCTTGACAGGTAGTGGGGGCCGTTTCTGAATGATTGTCTTGATGTTTCCGGCTCCATCCACGAAAATAGTCCCAAATGCCTTTGCCTTTGAGATCCGCCCAAGCGTTGCATGTCGCGGCGAGAATCGGTAACGTTAGGAGGGGAGCGCGCACACTCCGGGGCCGCTACAGAGCGCGCCAGTGTGCGCAATTGGCGAAATCCTACGCGCGAAACATGCGATGAGCGAATGACGGCGCCGCGGCTGATGGACATTGGCCATCAAACCACTTGCGCTAACGGCAGCCGCCTGAAAACGGGCGCCGCCGGTTTCATCCCGCGCGCCAATTGGCCGATAAAGGAGTATGACATAACCATGACTGACGAACACCGGAAAATGCAGATCGCCTTGCTGGGCTCGTATGTGCCGCGTCAATGCGGCATCGCCACGTTCACGAAGGACCTCCATGACTCCGTCGCGAATCACACCGCCGCCGATACGCTGGTGCTGGCCATGGATGATCGCCCCGAGGGCTACGACTACCCGCGCGAGGTCCGCTTTCAGCTACAGGCCGACGACCTTCATGATTATCGCATGGCCGCGGATCTGCTCAATATCAACCAAGTGGATTTGGTGCTGCTTCAGCATGAGTTTGGCATCTTCGGCGGCCGGACGGGAGAGAATGTCCTGGCCTTCTTGCGGAATCTTCGCATGCCCGTGATGACCACGCTGCATACCGTGCTCCAGGATCCCACGCGCGAGCAGGCGGCCGTGATGCGGGAGTTGGCGAATCTAAGCGATCGCCTTGTGGTGATGTGCGACACGGCCGTGGGCATACTGGAAGAGACCTACGATGTTCCTGGCGATAGCATCGCCATGATTGGCCATGGCATTCCGGATTTGCCGTTCTCGGATTCCGCCTTCTTCAAGGATCAGTTTGGGCTGGAAGGCCGGCCCACCATGCTTACCTTTGGACTATTGTCCCCCGGCAAGGGTCTTGAGGTCGTCATCGACGCCCTTCCCAAGATCGTTGAACAATATCCCAATGTGGCCTATGTGATTCTGGGCGCCATACATCCCCATGTCTTCCAGAAGGATGGCAACGCCTATCTCATCAAACTCAAGCGTCAGGCGGAGAAGCTGGGGGTGAGCGATAACGTCATCTTCCACACCCGGTACGTCTCGCTGGAGGAACTCTGCGGCTATCTAGGCGCCTCGGACATTTTCGTCACCCCGTATCCGAACAAGAGTCAAATCGTGTCCGGCACCTTGGCCTATGCCATGGGGGCGGGCAAGGCGGTGGTTTCGACGCCCTACTGGTACGCCGAGGAGATGCTGGCAGAGGACCGGGGCCGCCTGTTTCCCTTTGGCGATTCGGAACACCTCGCCGGGCAGGTGATTGAGCTGCTCGACAATCCCGTGGACATGGCGGCGATGCGCAAGCGCGCGTATATGTATACGCGGCCCATGGTCTGGAGCGAGGTGGGCAAGCGCTATTACGCTCTTGGGCAGGAGGTGCTCCAAGAGCGGATGGAGAAGCCGCGGCCGGTCTTTCACCTGCGGATGGACTTACCTGAGAAGATGAGCCTTCCGGAGGTGCGCACGAACCATCTCCGGGCGATGACAGACGACACGGGTATGTTTCAACATGCGGTGTACTCCATACCCGACCGTAATCATGGCTATTGCTCGGACGACAATGCGCGGGCGCTCATCGCGGCGATGATGTGCCGCGACGTAACGGGCGATAAGTCCGTGATGCCGCTTGCCCGGATCTATCTATCGTTTCTCCACCACGCGTTCGACCCAGAGACCAAGCGTTTCCGCAATTTCATGGGCTATGACCGCCGGTGGCTCGAGACGGTGGGAAGCGAGGATGTACATGGCCGCTGCATCTGGGGCCTAGGAGTCGCCGCGGCTTTGGCCCCGGAAGATGCCGTCATCGCATTGAGCAGCCAGCTTTTCTGCGACGCCATCGGCTCCATGGCCGAGATCAAGTCGCCGCGCGCCTGGGCGTTCGCGTTGGTGGGCATTCACGCCTACTTGAAACGTTTCAGCGGCGACAGCCTGGTGCGCCGCACCCGCGAGCAGCTCGCCCGGCGCCTTTATCAGAGGTTCAAGGATAACGCGGCCGAGGATTGGCCGTGGTGCGAGGATATCTTGACGTATGACAACGCCCGGCTGCCGCACGCCCTCATTCTCAGTGGACAATGGCTGCCCGATGCGGAAATGCACAGTCAGGGACTGCGTTCGCTGGAGTGGGTGGTCAAGCAGCAACTCACCGAAGATGGACGCGTAACCATCATCGGAAACGACGGCTGGATGACGCGCGACGGGTGCCGCGCCCGCTTCGACCAACAGCCGGTCGATGTGATGGCCCTGGTCGAGGCGTGCAGCGAGGCGTACCGCTCCACCCGGGAGGACAAGTGGCATCACTGGGCTCGGCGCTTCTTTGACTGGTTCCTTGGCAACAACGACCTTGAGTCCATCATCTACGACGCCTCCACCGGTGGATGCCGCGACGGGTTGCACATGGATGGGCCGAATCTGAACCAAGGGGCCGAATCCACCCTGGCGTGGCTGATTGCCCTGCTCGCCATGCATCAGGCCCAACGGGAATTCGCCACGGGCTTGGCGGACGATACCCCGGAGAAAGAGCCCATCGACACGGAGGCCGAGACTGCGCCGAGTCCCGCGCGTCCCGGCGAATAGACGTAAGCCCAACAGAGCCTCAAACAGGGTATGGGGAGACACGCGCCCCTCAATCACCGAATAAGGCGTTGTGCCGGATGTTTACATTTCGGGCCACCCCCTTCCGAAGGGGGAAATAGTAGAGCCGCCTTCTAGGCGGTTTATGTGCCGGCAAGATGCCGGCGGTACGAATTATTCGCCCTTCGAAGGGGGATGTTGCTCCTCCTTGGAGCGGCGTCCTTATCCGGCGATTGATGACGTGCGTCTTATGTTGAGTAATCCGTGTTACATCATGCACCAACAAGGAGAACGCCCATGACCGAATCCGCGCCGCAGGTGATGTCTCCCGCGCGTAAGTCAAGTCTCGAGACGCTCGAACGTCTGCCCATCAAGATCGCGGGCAGTCACCGCCGGGTGATCCCGCTCCAGGGTTCTGCCCCGCCCCATAGCGTCAGCGCCGTCTTCGAGTTGGTGGATCAACTTGGCGATGCGGAGGTTGCGGAGGAATACGAACGGGTCTGGAAGCAATTCGGCCGGCGCCACCACGAACTTGAACGGGTGTTCGAGGAACACTACGAAACCATGCTTCGAAATGTGGAACGGACGTACGATGAAGACCAGACTCGCCGTCTGTTGCTGGGGGCGTACTTCACGATGGAGTATGCAATTGAAGCGGCCGCCCTGTTCAACCCTAGCATTGTGCCTCATCCCGATCAGTCGGGACTGGACCCTGGCTGCCTGCGCTTTGTGATGAGTTTCCGCGCCACGGGGGAGGGGCATGTGTCTTCGGTGGTCTTTCAGACCGGGGTGATTGACAGCGAACACCGCATCCACTTCGATCGGCAAAGCCCCTATTCCGCCCGGACCCGGCTGGCGCCGGACCAGTATTACGTGAAACCTTTGTTTCGCAGGAAACTGACCGAAATGGTGAGTCATGGGCCCGTGACGGAACGCGTGCTCGACAGACTGCCCGAGCATTTCACGCTGACCCAGCTCGAGGATACGATTCAAGCGCTGTGGCGGGAAGAGGGGCATCCCGAAGAGTTCAACGGCGTTATCGAGAGCATGCGCTGGCTGGCGCGGTCCAACTACGAACTCAGCCTGGATCCCCGGTCTTCCGTGTCGGATCTCATCATTTTCCCCACCAGCGAAAACGAGCTGCGCGGCATTGAGGATGTCCGGCTCGTTCAGTTCACGGATGATGAGGGCCACACGCGGTACTACGGGACCTATACCGCCTACAATGGCCACCGGGTGCTGCCCATGCTGATGGAGACCGAGGACTTCCGCCGAATCAAGATCCACACCTTGAATGGGGCGTGCGTGCAGAACAAGGGGATGGCCCTCTTTCCACGGCCCATTAACGGTCATTACGCCATGTGCGCCCGGCTCGATGGACGTAACCTGTACCTCATGTACTCGGACTACGTCCACTTCTGGGAGTCGGCCGAGATGCTCACTGGTCCCAAGTATCCGTGGGAGTTCCGCATCATGGGCAACTGCGGGTCACCCATCGAAACGCATGAGGGCTGGCTGCTGCTCACGCATGGCGTCGGTCCCATGCGGCAGTATAGCATTGGCGCGCTTCTGCTTGATCTGGAGGATCCCCAAATCATACGCGGCCGGCTCAAGGAACCCCTGCTGACGCCCTTGGAAAGCGAACGCGACGGTTACGTGCCCAACGTCGTGTATTCCTGCGGGGCCATGGTCCACGGCGATCGATTCTACATCCCCTACGCCATGGCCGATGAGGCGACCTCCGTGGCCCGCCTGCAAACCCAAGAGCTTATCGAGCGTCTCATCGAAGATGGGCCATAGAAGGGGTGAGAGGAGATCGCATTCCAGAGGGGCGTTCTTACTCCGCCGTCCAGAAACGGGCCTTGCTGCCGCCGGGCGCGGTCTTTACCGAGAGGGCGCCGCCGCATTTCGGACAGAACCCGCTGTAGGCCGTGCCTTGGCGGTTGAGGTAGATTCGTGTATAGACGTGGCAGCACTTGAAGTGCACGCCAATGAAAGGCCGGGGCGGGCGCTTGTCCGGTTGATGGTGGGAAGGCTTCACGATAACCCGCCTCGCTGCTGGGGTCCGCGCTGTTCGTCCGGTGCTTTGGCGGGCGTTTCGCCGCCTCCCGTTTCGCTCAATAGATTCTCGGCGAGGGTCCAGAGACACCACACCGCGCCTCCGGCCGCCACCGCGGCGCAGAAAGCCGCCAGAATCAGGTAGATCAAGCTATCCAAGCTCATTGGTTGGCCATGCCTCCCGTGTTTCGGAGATCCATACCTTACGAGGTCACTCGTTGCTCCGTGGCCTTAGGATGGGGCTGTCACCTTCATTGCTGCCGGGTTCTGGCTCCGGTTCAGGTTCGTCCGCTTCGGATTCCGGCAGCGCCTCCGTGATCTGGCGCACTTCCTCCTCCAACGCCACAAACTCCTCGCGCACCGTGCTCAAGTCCGACTCCAGCGTTTCGAGCCGCTCCACGAGGATTTCGTTGGTGCGCCGCAGCTCTTGATACGTATCGAGAAGGACCTGATTGGCGTCGAGCAGAGCCTGAACCAAGGCCTCGTCGTCTTGGCGGGTCCCCCGCGCCTCGTCCGGACCGGGCTCGTCGAACAGGTCTTCACCGGGTTCTTCTGGGGTGAGCGCGGCGTTCTGGTCAAAGGCCAGCGATTCCTCTTCATCATCGGCCGGCGCCGTCTCGCCATTGAGCCGTTCAAGCCGGAGATCATCAAACCACGCCCGGCCCGAACCACGCAGAACACAGCGCACAACCACGTAGCTGGTCTCTTCGGGTACGCGGAACGTGTGGGACACCTCGGTCCAATCCCGCGTCCCCGAGAACTCCCGCCGCTCGCTCGTCGAGGCGGTTCGCAGAATACGCCAAGGCTGGTTGCGGATGGCCTGCACCCAGATCACCGCTTCCCCGGCATCCCGCGTCCGGATTTGCGCGCTTATCCGAAGCTCTTCCCCGGCCACATCCTCGAGCACGTTCTGGCTCCAGTTATTGGCGGGATCGCGCGCGTACGGCTCCTCGATATGCAGCATAAGGCTGTTATCGCCCAC
>PUOI01000190.1 GCA_003552765.1 Candidatus Hydrogenedentota bacterium
TAGGGTACGAGCCCGCGTTCGATACACCGCCGCGTCGGGGCTGGCGACTTGGCAAGAAAATCCCCGCTTACAGGCGCGGGGAAAGCCCAGGGCCACGGCGCAAGGAGGGACGCCAGGCCACTCGCTACGGGGGCAGGGATGACCCCCGGAATTAGAGGGTTAGGATCTTGCCTGTTGGCGATGCCGGTCCAGCCTGTAGCCACGCACGGAACTTGTCGAGATCGCGCAATTCAATTGCGTAGGCCCCGAAACTAGCCGCCGTCTCCATGAATGCGCGCTGCTTTTTCGTGAGCACTGCCTTTCCTGTCTTCACGTCGATACAGACGAACCGGCCAAGCCACAGGTAGCCGAACAGGTCCGGGATGCCAGGCGTGCCCATGCGCCGCCGCATGGCGTGATCGTAGTTCGGATGATATTTGAACAGCCTGCCGGCGTCAAGTTCCGTTACAAGGCATAGTGCGGCGTTTACAAGGCGGCTGTGGGCGTCGTTGCGGTTTGGGTTGGGCTCCTCGTCCCTTTTACTTTCCTTGGGCTTCCGTGTCATCCCGCCTTCCTTTCTCTTGCCTTCCATCTATGACAGGCCCATCCCGGCTTATAACCGCGTTCCTTTTCGATTGCCAACAATTCCTCGTAGCTCCGCGCACGGCCTACTTCGCGCCGCTTGCGTCTAGCCTCCTCTTCGCGCGCCCGCTCAATCTCTTCCCTTTCGGCCTTAGTTAGCCGCCCCTTCACCTTGTCGGGCGTCCGCGGTTCGGCCACCTTTTCCGCGCCGCACGATGGGCAAACGCGGGGACCGGGGCGGAATGCGGCGAAGCAGGACTTGCACATCGTGATGGATTCCGCGCGCGTCTCCGATTCCTCAAGGCCCCGTTCCAGCGTCCATTCGCGATCCGCGTCGGGGAACCCGTGTCGATACGTGTTGCCCGCGTGGTCAAGGATGATCGCTTTGTCCTTCCCCGGCGCCACCCGCAACAGCCGTCCGGCCTGTTGTATCCATAGCGCCGTGGATTGCGTGGGCCTTAACATGATGCCCACTCGCGCCGCCGGCACGTCCAAGCCCTCGGATATTAGGTCACACGACGTGAGGACTTGCACATTGCCGCGCGCCAGGCCGCCTATAAGGTCATCGCGTATCGCCTTTTCTGTGGCGCCGTCCACGGCGAATGACTGGTATCCCGCGCCGCTGAACATCTCGGCCACCTTTTGCGCGTGATGACGGCTCACACAGAATGCTATGGCGGGCTCGCCATCGGCATGTTCCCGGTAGTGGTCTATCGCGTCGCCTACTACGGCGGATCGGTCCAGGGCGGATTCTAACTCACGCCGCTTGAAGTCGCCCCGCGATATAGCCACGCCGTCCGCCTGGTCGCCGCCAATGGTGTATAGATCGCAGTCAACAAGACAGCCGAGGCACCGAAGCTCTGAGTAGGCCGGCCCTTGGATTAAGGTCTCCCATATCTCCCCGAGGCCCTTGCCAGTAAGCCTACACGGCGTGGCCGTGACGCCTATCGTGGGTATGTCGAAATGGGAGATAATAGCCTCCCATGTTGCCGCCGTGGCATGATGCGCCTCGTCAATGACGAGGATCTGATAACGCCAGGCGGGGTAGTATTGGAGGCGCGTGCGCAGCGTGTCGATGGAGGCGACTTGCACCATGGACCGCGCATTGCTTTCCCCATCCCATCCCGCCGCAATCACGCCGGGCTCCATACCGAATTGCCGGATGGATTCGACCGTCTGCCTAACCAACTCGCGCCGGTGCACGCAAATCAGTACCCGGTTGCCCTTGGCCGCCGCTTGCGTGGCGATATAAGAGAAGAGGATCGTCTTGCCCCCGCCGGTTGGTAGCGTGTACAGGACGCGGCGATACCCGGCGTAAAAGGCCCGCCGGATATCGTCCGCGCCAGATTGTTGATGTGGCCAGAGGGTCAGCATGGATTAGGGTTTCGGCTCATCACGGTTTGGGCTCATACGGTTTGGGTTCTTCGGCCCACGCGATGACGGCGGCATGGTGCTCGAACTTTGTGCCGTTCCAGTACACATGATGTACGGCGCCATGCTTGTCCGTGACCAAGTACCAGTCCAGGCGATTAGGATCGTATTCAACGAACTGGCGCCATGCAGACACTGTT
Organism: Candidatus Hydrogenedentota bacterium; assembly: GCA_003552765.1. Classification (GTDB taxonomy): domain Bacteria; phylum Hydrogenedentota; class Hydrogenedentia; order Hydrogenedentales; family SLHB01; genus SKRY01. Next base: position 2,133 of record PUOI01000190.1, read on the forward strand.
TTGCCAGGCGAAAGATCCGGCTCGTCGAACGGGCACTCCCTAAGGGCCTCCTCGGCTACCTGAAGCGCCTTATACGGTTCGCCGTTAACCCGCAACGCCTCAAGGTACACGTCTCTCCATAGCTCGGTTCGGTCCATCGTGCCCTCCTTTCTTTGGCCTCCTTCGCCTATCGTTAATCCGCAAACACCGGCCCGTCGGGCAAATGCGCCCAGGACCGGATATGCTTATCATCCATTAGGAACTCGCCAACGGTTGGGTCATACTCCAGAATGTATTTGTCATCCCCAACATCCACTATGTAGCATCCGCTAGTTTGCGGATGTAGCCGCGGGTACAGAAACCAGACTAGTGTCTCGTATTCGGACGTCCGATTGCCGGACGGCGGCGTGTACTGTTCCGTGCGGCTTGTGGGGTCCTCAGTGGTGACGCCTTGTGTGGCCTCCGCGCCACCGGGCGGTGCCCATTCACCGCACCAATTCTGGCGATACACCAGAGGGAATCCTCCTCGATACTCGGGATCTAACGGCGGATAGCGGCGGCACCGAAACATTTTTTCGCGCGGGCTTTTCACGGCAAAGCGGCACGTCTCACACTTGCGCTCCATATTACGGCCCATGCTACGCTCCATCATTCATCTCGTTCCAGGTCCGCGGCGATTTTCCGCAGGGCTTCAACAGGAACTTGGCTTACGTCCGGGTATCCCATATCCGCGAACGCTTGTTCAGTGTAATCGCGACCCCACGCATCCACGATGCGGCTGCATAGTTCCTCGCGTTCCGTGGCCTCGTCCGGCGCCTCCGGCGAATCCCCTATAGGATCCTCGCCCATCACTTCCGCCTCCACGCTATCCGCCGCCCCCGGCTCGTCCAGGGGCGAACTCAACTCCTCAAGGGGTTTCGCGTGCCGGCCTGAACGGGTTTCGCGCGCGGAGGTTTCGATAGGTTCAAGCTCGGACTCGTCCATGCTATCCAACTCGGCGGCTTCGGCGGCCATCGGGACGATGTTCGCTAACCTACGGATCGCCGTCTTGACGGCCATGGGCTCGAAATCGTCACGCCATGGGCCGACGACGTTGCCCTTCTTATCCTTGGACGGGGACCGCCGCATCGTCTTGTCGATTTCGGAGCGGGGAACCCATACGAATTGGCGTTGACCGTTGGCGTAAAAGGCCACGGCGTAGGTTAGGATGAGCTCGCCCCGGTCGCCTGTTACACAAGGCTTGTGTTCCAGCTTAGGATCAAGCCCTAGCTCAATCTCAAAGTGATCCGCCTCGTAGACCGCCGCCGCTTGGACGTGGTTCACCGCGCCCGCGCGCCGCATAAGCTCAACAAGGCCGCGATAACCTGGTATGAGTTTTGCCTCTTTGGCGCCGAGTTTCTTGTTCCGGTAGGCCACCATGTAGGCGTGGCCAAGCGGCCCGTTAATCTCAAGCCCCACGTCAGCCGCCTGTAGCACGGCGCGGTAGATGGAGCCGGGATTGTTCACTGCAATCTCTTGTAGCTGTTGATTGTCCTGTAGCTGGTTGATAACCATTCGCGCCATACGCTCCGGGCTCAGGTGCCGTGGAAGGCTCTGCTTCATCTTGGCCAAGAAATCGGCGTCGGTAAGCGTGGCGCCTACTTTCTGTATCGCGGGGGTTCGCGGGTTCGTCATTTCGTGGCCTCCTTCTTCACACGGAACCGCCGAAACTTGCACGCGGGCCGCGGTTCCGATTCAGCCGCGCGCGTCTCTGTGTAGTACGTGACCTTCTTACCTGTACCGGCGATGCGCGCTTCACTAGCGTCTCCGATGGCGGCTAGCAGGCGATTCTGCGCTTGCTTGGCCCGGCCTGCGGCGGCCTTTTCCTCTTCCCGCGCCGCCTCGTATTCGGCGAGCACGTCCGCCCATTCCGCGTCCAGGTCGATGATCTCTCCCGAGTCATCCGGGTGGAGGGTGCGCAACACCGCGCGACTACTGTCGGATCCGTCCGGCGGGTAGGGGCAGCGATCTCGATCCCTAACCGTCCCCCAGAATGCCTCCACGCGCCGCACATGCTCGCGCGCGAAGTCCGGGTTGAACTCTAACCATTCCGGCTTGGGCTCGCCACGGAAAAAGCTGGTGGAGAGCACGGCGCGAGGGATGCCTGTGAGTAACATCTGCTGCTGGACCTGGACCTGGTACATCATAGGGATCGCGCCTTGCCAATGCTTATACGATGTCTTGCATTCGATAAGCACCGGGCCTTGAGCATCACGCGCGATAAAGTCCGGCGTGGCTCCGATCCCTCGCTCCCAATCTACCCAGCAATCCAGCCCGCCGCCGGACACGATCTCTAGTTCGCACTGTTCCGAGATGGATTCGGCGATCTGGCGTTCGATGCGCCGCCCCCAACGCGCACGGGAATGGTCGACCGGCGGAGGATCGTAGAGGCGCTGCTTCATGTGCCAAAGCTCAAATAGTGACAGCCAGTCATGCTCTTCATAAAGAGCCGCGGCCTCTGACGCCCACACGGCGTGGATACGGTCGGCGAGCCAGGCCTCCTCGGTTGGATAGCTCACCTTGACGGCAATCACTAGGTCTTGCGGGTCACTCATCGCCCGTCTCCCATTGGCCGTCCAACGCCTTCACGGCCTGTTCCATTTCGTCCAGCTTAACCTGAGCGGCCTCCACCTTGGCGCCCAAGGCCATAGTCCGCGCCTCGGCGTGTATGTCTTCCAGCGCGCCCCACGCCTCTAGGAGCGCCGCCTGCGCCTTGTCCAGGGCCTCTTGGTATCGCTCGCGGCTCCGCTCGGCGTAGTGCTCCCGCTCGCTAACGCGCGGAGGCGGCGTGCGGCGGTCATGGGGGATAGGGTCACGATGCATGGTGGGCCTCCTTTCGTGGATGCCGGAACATGATGGCCCCTCGGCCGCAAGTAATCACGGCGATCTCTCTGTAGTTGGCGTAGTTGCACGTAGCCTCCATACCGGTCATACGCTGGAAATGGTTGGCGGCGTCAATCAACGCTTGTACGCGCTCCTCGGGCGTATCGAAACGGTGATTCTCGCGAAGCTCAACGCTCACGATACCAAGCCCGAAATCCGTGACTTCGTAAATCACTTGCGTGCTCATCGTCTTGCCTCCTTTGCCTTGGCGGCCCCATGCCGCCGCGCCTCTGATTGGAATATACCATACCGGCATACCCCTGTCAAGCCCCGTGCCGCCTTATTTCGCCCGCCACGCCCTAAGTCCTTGCCTCCCCTGCACTTACGCCGGTCACGATTTTTCGCGTCCCCTGCGCAATCACATGCACGCGCGAGTAACCTTCCCCGTAAGTCCTTGCACCCCAAACACTTACGGGTTGCGCGGATGAAATGGGTTTACAAGGGCGTCGCCGCATGATACCATATAGGAATGACAACCACGGAATCCATTTCGGGTATGATCGCCCTCGGGCGCCGGATGGCCGCCGCGCGGGAAGCGGCTGGGCTCTCCCAGGGCTACATTGCGGCGCGCCTCGGCGTCACGCAACCCACCGTTTCGCGATGGGAATCAGGGGACCGGACGATCTCCATAGGCCACCTCACGGCCTACGCGGCTCTATGCCAGGCCAGCCTATACGAGATCATGGAAGGGCGCATCGCGCGGCCCAAAGGTCCCGCCTAATTGACCACTTAGCGAAGGAGAATTAGCCGGCATGGCGGAACCGCCGATCATTCCCTCACTGCGCGCGCGCGGGTGTAAGCCTAGATGGGCAGGCAACCGATGGATGTGCCTTTGTCCCGCGCATGACGATTCCAGCCCAAGCCTAGCCGTAGTCCGATCATCCTCCGGCGCCACGCTGATTCACTGTTTCGCGGGATGCGAGCCCGAGGACATAGTGGAGAGCGTTGGCCTTACCATGGCGGACCTCGGGGACGGCGGTGGTGAATTACCGGACGCCGTGAGACAGTTAGCGGGGCTCCGCGGCTGGCAACCGCACGCGATAGAAGCTATAGGGGGGTATTCGGCTGGCCTAGAAGTGTGGTTCCCTATGAGGGACGCGGGCGGCGTGATCACGGGCCACAGACGGCGCCGCGCGGACGGCCAGGCGTATGACGATGGCGCCAAGGCACTGGCGGTTAAAGGATCGAAGAACGGACTCATCTATCATCATCCCCTCCCCGATGGCCCGGTCCTGTTAGTGGAAGGCGAGGCCGACGCCGTGGCGGCCCTTTCCGCCGGCCATTCCGCCGTGGTGGCCACGCCCGGCGCAACACCGGGGCGGCAAGTATGGGATTACGTCCGGGACCTACTCAAGGATCGCCACGTCATCATGGCGCCAGACCCCGGAGACGCGGGCACGGAATGGAGCAAGAAGGTTGTTCACGTGCTACGCAACGTGAAGACGATCACGCCGGGGGAGAAAGACTTGGACGACCGTCTCCGGGACGGCGAATCTCTTTCGGATATCATCACGACGGTTAGCGGGGGCCAGACACGAGCCCAGATTCACATCGCCAAGGCGGGCCTACGCGAGAACGTCCGCGACGCCGTGAAGGCGCTACAGGCGGCCGGCGCCCCAATCTATCAGCGCGGGGGCCAGTTAGTCAGGCCTCAAGTGACGCCCCATCGGATCACGGTTGGCGGCGTCACGCGCAATCCCGGCGCGGTCACGATACGCGCGGTGGATACGGACTGGCTTCGACTTCAAGCGATGCAACACATGGACTTCCTGAAATATGATCCGCGCGCGAAAGACGACCCTTGGACCCCATGCGCCCCCACCCCGGAAATACTCTCCACTATAATTTCGGTCCCCGACGCCTACAATTGGCCGGAGTTACTCAGGATCGCCCGCCACCCCGTGCTATTCCCCGACGGGCGCCGAACTGCGCTTTCGGGCTACGATCCCGAGAGCGCGCTACTCATAGACGCGCCGGGCAAGTGGGGCGAGATACCGGCCACACCTTCACGCGACGACGCGGTTAGCGCGGTTCGCCGCGTGCTTCAGGTTTTCCGCCACTACGAATTCGCCGAGCCGGTGGACCGGTCCGTAGTACTGTCACTCCTCTTGACCGCGGTGATGCGCCCAGCGCTCGATATCGCGCCCGGGCATGCGATAGACGCCCCGGCGGCAGGGTCTGGTAAGAGCCTGATAGTGGACGCGGCGTCCATTCTCGGATCCGGCGCCCATGCCAGCGTGGTGGACTACGCGGACAGCCCGGAGGAATTCAGTAAGCGCATAGACACAAGCGTATTGGCCGGCGATCTGTTCCTCAACGTTGACAATGTGGAGACTCCCATACATGGCTCCGCGCTATGCCAGACGATAACGCAAAGCAGCCGGAAGATCCGCGTGTTGGGCAAGTCAGAACAGGTGTTGGCGGCCAACAACTCCATCGTGACATTCACTGGAAACAACATCACGATTAAGGGCGACATGACACGCCGCGTACTAGTGTCACGGATTGACCCGCAATGTGAAGACCCGAGCAAGCGCGTGTTTGACCAAGACCTGTTAGCCGATGTGTACAAGCTCAGGGGTCAGCTAGTACGCGATCTCCACACAATCGTGGCCGCCTACCTATACGCGGGAAAACCCGATCAACATCTGTCGGGATTCGGTTCATTCGCGCAATACAATGCGCTGATACGTGCGGCCATCGTGTGGGCCGACCAGCCGGATCCCGTGGAGGTCATGGACCGGATCAAGGACGCGGACCCGGCGCGTGAGGACAGGCGGCTTGTTCTGGATGCGCTACGGAACCAATTCGTCATGGCGCCGTTCACGGCTCAAGATGTGATAGACCGCATAGAACACGATGACGCACTAAAAGAGGCCCTAAAACCCATCGCATGGTCACAGGGGGATTGGAGTTCAAGGAAGCTCTCCTATTGGTTACGCTCGAACAAGGATACTTTGACCGGCGGAACCTGCCTCAAGCACGCGGGGCGGACTAGCCGTAACGTGACACAATGGTTTGTGCAAACGTTGAGCGGGGGAAACGGGAGTTATGGGCACGTGGCCCATTATGATGAAACGGCGGACCTCATACCGGACTCAGGGAGGTGACCATGTCCTATCACGTACAAGAGCGCAACGAGCCCATACACATGATCGTGATCTATGGTATAGTGCCGTGCGGCGATTTCACGGCGCTGGTGGACCAATGGATAAAAGAGGGCTTAGATCTTGTCCTGGCGTCCAATCACCCCGTCGTGCCCACTGGCGCACTCATGGCCCTGGTCAACGAATCCGAACTCCACGAATACGAGGCGCGTGAAGCCAAACAGCCGCGGGATCTGGCCACGGATTAGGCAGTACCTCCGCGCGCCCCCAGCCACCTCCGCGCGCACCAACGCGTAACTCTTTGACACGCCTAGACTTACAACGCGCCTGGCTCAAAAGTTACCCGGCCATGCACGCCGCGCGGCCAAGCCGGCCACCTTTTCCTGCCTTCCCTTGCGCTACGTAACTCCTTGCGACATAAGCACTTACGCAGCTCGCCGAAAATTTCCGCCAAAAAGGGCTTGACAGAGGTATGCCGGTATGGTATAGTCTCTATAGACGTTGGCGATGGGGCCGGCGGGAA
>PUOI01000405.1 GCA_003552765.1 Candidatus Hydrogenedentota bacterium
GAGTATTTTGCCAACTACATCACCGAGTACGATTGTCTTCTCGGTTTTGAAATGCAACTCGGCGGGCGCCGCGAAAGGGAGGAGGAGCTGCTGGACAGGCTGCTGACGGGGTACTACCGCGATCACGACATTTTCATTAAGGGCAGCGACGACACGCACAGCACATCGGTCGCCGATGACGCCACGCTCACCATCGTGCTGGTTGAGGAGTTGACCGAGGACGCCGTGCGGCATGCCCTGGAAAACGGGCACAACTTCGTGGGCAGCCGGGTGGACGTGTTCCCTGAGTTCAACGGCATTACGGTGGACGAAGACGAGAAAGTTATCTCGCTCGATATCGCCAATCACGACGGGGTCACTTGGATCAAGAACGGAGAGCGGCATCACGAAGGGGACTCCATCGAATATGCCGGGATGGAAGACACGGTTCTGCGTTTCGAGGTCGATGCCGGTGGCGCGGTGTTTTACTCGCAAGCCTTTTACATCGATTAAGGCGCAGCCCCTCCCCCGTTCCACCGAGAAAACGTCCGAGCGTTTCCAGAGATGCCGCGCGGCTATGGTATGATGCGTACGCTCCAGGGCGGTTTCCCTGGAGCTTTAGTCAAGCGTATCAGAGAACAGCGCACGAAAGGGGGTACACAACATGACAGCGAAACACCATCTCTGGTTCAAAGCGGGGACATGTATCATGCTCGCAACGGTATTCAGCTTTGCCTTGCCCACGGGGGCCGCGGCGCAGGAGGACGTCGAGACGCCGCCTCATTGGCTTGTCTACATCGGGACGCACACGTGGGGCGACAGCGAAGGCATATATCTGCTGCATCTCGACACCGAAACCGGCGAACTCGAAACCGTTGGCCTGGCGGCGGAAGCCAACAACCCAAACTTCCTGGCGCTGCATCCAACGGAGCCCCTGCTGTATTCGGTGGGCCAAATGACCGATGAAGACGGGAACACGGTAGGCGCGTTAAACGCCTTCGCAATAGACACGGAGACCGGCTTGCTCGAGTTGTTGAACCAGCATCCCTCAGTAGGTCAGGGTCCCTGTCACATCACCGTGGACCCGCCCGGACGGCACGCGATGGCGGCCAACTATAGCAGCGGCTGTGCTGTCGTGGCATCCCTCGAAGAAGATGGCTCGCTGGGCGAAACGACTGCGCACGTCGAGCACGAAGGTTCAAGCGTTCATGAGCGGCAACAAGGTCCCCACGCGCATGCCGTGGACCTTGCGCCGGACGGGCGCTTCTTGTTCGTCACCGACCTCGGCATTGATCAAATCCGTATCTACCGGTACGACGACGAGGATGGAAGTCTTGAACCAAACGACCCGCCCTATGCCGAAACCGCGCCGGGCGCTGGGCCGCGGCACTTCACCTTCCACCCCTCGGGCGAGTACGCCTACGTTATCAATGAGCTGGATAACACAATCACGGCGTTCAACTACGATGCGGAGACGGGGGCCTTGGAGACCATCCATACCGTCCCCACCTTGCCCGATGATTTCGAGGAGGAAAACACCACCGCCGAGATCCTTGTGCATCCCTCGGGGCGGTTCGTCTACAACTCAAACCGCGGACACCATAGCATAGCCGCCTTTTCCATAGACGAGCAGAGCGGAGAGTTGACGCCGATCGGCCACACTTCCACACGAGGCGAGACGCCGCGCAATTTCAACATCGACCCTTCGGGGCAGTTTCTACTCGCCGCCAACCAGGACACGCACAACATCGCTGTGTTTCGCATTGACCAGGAAACAGGCGAACTGGAATTCACGGGCTCCGAGGCCGAGATAGACTCCCCCGTGTGTGTCACATTCCGCGCGCCGTTCGAGTGAGGCCGGGGGACGCTCAACGTTTACAACACAAAGGGCCGCGGGGTTCCCATCTAATGGGGCTACGCGGCCCTCACTTGATCACGCCTCTCGGCACGGGCGGCCCGATTCGACGCGATGGATGCCCCGAGAAATGGAGCAACTCCGCTCGCGCGAACATCTCTCACGCCGCGGGCGGCGTGGTGCAGCTGGTACACTCTTTATTGAGCATTTCACGGATTTCTTCAAAAGCCGCCTCGGCGCACTCAGGGCAATAGCCGTGGCTGGCGTTCGTTTGGAGGTTCTGGCCCGAGTCTGGAAGGACCCAGACATCGTCTTCGCGCACACGCTTGCAGACGCAACACTGAACGTACATCGTATTCTCCATGCGGCCTCCTGTATTACTCTCAGGGGTGTTTAGACGTTACTCTCCCCGGGGAGCATATTCCATGCCATCCGGCCCCCGGCGTGCGCCTTGGCTAGGCCGGCCCTTGGAAACAAGGCTCTTGTGGACGTTGGCCCGTTCTACATGCTATAAGAATGGGCGTTGCGCAAGAATGGTTGACGGAAGTTTTTTCCTCCCGCAGGCCGGATACCCGGCACAATATGTAGCCCTTTAATCTTACATGGACCCAAGATAAATTGCAACTTGCGGCCGGTAGGCCGGTTTTGGCGAGGCGGTGTCCCGCTTCAAGGAAGGAGTTTGGCGAATGATTCAGGCCCAGGAACTGACCAAACGGTACGGTTCTATCACGGCCCTCGACAAAGTCTCGTTTGACGTGGCGCAAGGGGAAATTGTCGGATTTCTCGGCCCCAACGGTGCGGGAAAGACCACGGCGATGCGAATTCTCACGGGCTACTCTCCCGCCACGGAGGGAACGGCGCGGATCGCGGGGTATGACGTCGCGCAAGACCCCATCGAAGTAAAACGCCGCGTGGGTTATCTGCCGGAGAGCGTACCCCTGTATGGGGAGATGGTGGTGCGCCATTTCCTGCGTTATGTCAGCGAGATCAAGGGGGTTCCACGCCACGGGCTTCAAGCCGAGGCGGATCGCGTGATGTCCCTGTGCGGACTTGAGCACATGGGCGGCCGAATCATCAAGAACCTATCCAAGGGCTACCGGCAGCGGGTCGGGTTGGCGCAATCCCTCATCGGCAATCCGCCCGTGCTTATTTTGGACGAGCCGACCGTGGGGCTGGACCCAAGCCAGATCATCGAGATCCGGCAGATGATCCGGGAACTGGCCCACAACCACACCGTTCTCTTGAGCACGCACATCCTGCCGGAGGTTTCGATGCTCTGCCAACGCGTGCTCATCATTCACAACGGCCGGCTGGTGGCGCAGGACACCATGGAGAATCTCGTGGGACCCGAGGACGGGGTTGTGCGGCTGGAGGTAGACGCGCGCGGGCCAAGGGATAAGGTGGAGAGCCTGCTGAGCGAACTTGACGGGGTTCAACGGGTCAAGCTTGACGGCGCGGGCCCGTCCTTTGTCGTGGAAGCCGCCGCCGACAGCGACATCCAGCCCCGGATCGCCCACGCCGTGGTCCAAGCGGGCTACCGGCTCTGCGGCCTGCGCGAACGAGCGCGCACGCTTGAGGACATCTTCGTGGACGCCATCTCCGTGGACGAGGGAGTACAGGTCTAATGCGATCGATATGGGCGGTTTGTAAACGAGAGTTTATCAGTTACTTCACGACGCCGGTGGGCTTTGTCATTGTGGGGGTATACGCGTTACTGTCTGGCCTTTACTTCACGGGCAGCTTCATCATCTACGCGCGGATTACCCAGAACCCCTCTTCATACGGCTACGACGCCATCCCCGAGATGGAAGAATGGATGCTGAGCCCCTTCCTGGTGCTGTGCGGCCAGCTTCTCATGTTCATCGGCCCCCTGGTGACCATGCGGCTCCTGTCCGAGGAACGAAACAAGGGCACCATGGAGTTGCTGTTGACCCATCCCCTGCGGGATAGAGAGATCATTTTTGGGAAATACTTGGCTTCGCTGGGCACGCTGCTCGTGCTCATGCTCATAGTAGGGTTTCATCTCATCATCATTGGCTCCTTCACGCCCATCGAACCCGTGGTGCTCGCGTTTGGGCTTGTGACGGTCTTCCTGATGGGCGCGGCGTTCTTCAGCATGGGATTGTTCATCTCCGCCCTCGCCAACAACCAGGTCACCGCGGGGACCATGACGTTTGGCATCGCCCTGGTGTCCTGGATTCTAGGGCTGATGGGCCAAGATCTGCCCGAGGCCATCCCCGCGCCCGACACCTGGCCGGCTGGCTTGGTGCGCGCGGCGGAAATGGTCTACGCGATCTTCCGGGAGCTGGTCGTCTCACTGCCGTTGGACGCCCATGCGCACGAGCTGGCCGAAGGCATCATCTACCCGCACGACATCGTCTATTATCTGCTCTTCACGAGCTTTTTTCTCTTCCTGACGTTCCGGACCCTTGAATCCCGGAAATGGAGGGCGTAGTACATGACTTGGATTCGCCGAATCACCGGTATCGCCGCGCTTGTGGGGATCGCCGCTGGAATTAACTTTCTCGCCGTGCAGGAGGACCTGTTTTCGCCGATCGTGGTAGTCCCGTTCCTCGCGGGGGTGGCCGCGGGCGTTGCCTGGGTGGCGCTGGTGTTGATGAATATCGCCCGCACCGCGTCCCAGCAACGCACGCTGTACGGTCTGAACACGGTAATTGCGTCGGTGGTCTTTCTCGCGATCTGCATCACCCTGTACGCGTTCGCCCGGCAGTGGGATGTCTATGCCGACTTGACGCAGGAAGGCCGGCGGGAACTCTCCCCCATCACCGTACAAGTCCTGCAAAACATGGACCGGGACATCGATGTGCTGTGTTTTTTTCTGGCCACGGACGACCGCTTGGTCGACATGGGCCGCTCCAACACCCGGCGGTTCCTGGACCGGCTTGAGGCGCACACGGACCATTTGAACGTGGAGTTTCTGGATCCTCAAGTCGAGCGCGCACGGCTCCAGGGGCTGGGCATCCAGCAAGTGGCCCCGCAAGGCACCATTGTCATCCGGCGCGGCAACCGGCAGCGGGTGCTCAATCTGGACAGCGCCAACGCCCGTCTGCCGGAGCGGGATTTCACCAACGCCCTGATTAACGTCATCCGCGACCGCAGGCCCAAGGTGTATTTCCTCTCAGGCATGGATGAGCGCGACATCATGGATCAAGGCGAACGCGGGGCCTCAGCTTTGCGCGTCATGCTCGAGGGCGAAGGCTACGATGTCGAACCTCTCGAATTGGACCTGATGGCCCCGGAGATTCCGGACGATGCGGAGGTGGTCGTGATTCATGGACCACGGCGCGACTTGAATGCGCAGTACGTCGAGCCGCTTCGGAGCTACGTCGAGGAGGGAGGCCGCGTGCTCGTCATGCTGGATCCTTGGCAGCGTCCGCCCACGGCCATGGGTCAAGAGGAACGCCTCCGGCCCTGGCTGGCGGATCAATTCGGCATCCAGCTCGGGGAAGGCCTCGTCTTCTCTCAGGAAAGCCAGACGCAAATCCTGCTGAGTCACGACAGCACCCCCTTCACCACCGAACACGACGCCGCCGGACAGTTCATGGGCTGCTACAACTACGAGCACGACATCACGCGCGGATTCAACCAACAGATGATCTTTGTGCTCGCCCGGCCCACCTATCCCACGCCGGAACGGCCCGAACGGGTGACGCGGAGCGAACTCATCCGCACGCCGCCAAACTTCTGGGGCGAGAAGGACGTTTCGCTCGTGCTCGAAACAGGTCAGGCCACCATGGGTTCGGACGATCTCGAGGGCCCCGTGGGTCTGGCCATGGCGGCAACGCGGCAAACGGACATCGAAATCGGCGACACGGGCCAGACCCGTGACGCGCGGGCGGTCGTTATTGGCTCCACGGAGTTCGCCGCCAACGCCATGCTGCGGCAGATCACGAGCCACCAGAACTTCATCCTCAACACCATGGCGTGGCTCACCGAGAGCGAGGAACTCATCGCCATGCGGCCTGCGGCGTCCCGGGCCGAGGCCATTATCTTGACCTCCGAGCAGGAGCAATTCATCGCCTGGCTGGCGACCCTGGGGCTGCTGCAAGTCTGCGTGGCCGCGGGCGTCGTGACCTATCTCGTGCGAAGGAAGTATCAATGAATCTAAAATCCACGCTCATTTTGCTGGCTGTCCTGGGGCTTCTTCTGGGCGGCTACTGGCTGATGTCCTATACGGAACAGGAAACCCAGCGGCGCGATCACGAAGCCCGCCGGGTGCTCCCTTACCCGGCCGAATCCTTTGAGCGCATCACCATCCACCAGGCCGGGGGCGTCCCCGTGACCGGCGTCCGGGAAAGCGAGGCCGAATGGCGCATTGTGGAGCCGCGTGAAATCGATGCCGCTCACCGGGCCTGGAACCGGGTGGCCCATGGTTTGTCTCAGTTCACCAATCAACGCACGATTGCGGAGGCGGTCGACGAGCCCGAGATGTATGGGCTCGACAATCCGGAGATCACCGTGCGCGTCACGCCCGAAGACGGCGATTCCCGCGAGTTCCGGTTTGGCCAGATGGAGCCCACGCAGACGATGCGTTACGTCCAGGGACCGGATGGAAATGTGTTTCTTGCGCAACAGGATTTCTTCCAGGAGTTTGATCGCGATCTCCTCAATCTCCGGGACCGCTTCCTCATCACGGCCGGCGAGGACGATGCCGTTACCCGCGTGGAGTTCGCCCGCATTCGTCCCGAAGAGACCGCCGCGCTTGTGTTTGAGGGGGAGGACGGCGAATGGTTCATCCGGGAGCCCTTCGAGGCGCTCGCCCATACCGAGATGGTCGAGCGCATGGTGGAGGACATCATCTACGGCGTGGGAGACCGCTTCATTGACGACCCCGAGGATTACGCCGATTACGGGCTGGATCCCCCGGGCGCCCAACTCACCGTGAAGACCGAGAGCCAACCCGAGGGGCAAACGCTTTATTTCGGTTCGTTTACCATTGGCGGCGGGGATGGCGAAGGCGAGGATGGGGGCATTTATGTGCGGCGCGCGGACCGCGACAACATCATCGTCGCGAGCGCGGCCCTGCTGAATTCCCTGCCGGATCACCCGGATCAGTTCCGGCAACGGGAATTGGTCACGCGGCGCGCACGGGACATGCGGCGCCTTACCTATACGCGCGGAGACCATCATTTCGTCCTTGAACAAGACGAGGATACCGGCTGGACGGTCGCCGAACCCGCCATGGAAGACGAGGACCAAGCCGCCATTTCGAACTTCATCCGAGCGCTCATGATGCTCGAAGGGGGCCGGCATCTGGACGAAGAGGCGGGGAACATCGAATTAATGGATCCGGAGATCGAGATCGAGATTGAGTATGCCGGCGGAGCCCAGCCTCATCCCATTCAGTTAGGGATGGCGCGCGTCGGCGAAGAGGAACAACGATACGCCATCCAAGATTCTGGAGCAGCGTTCGCCATTAGCGAACAGGCCACGGCGCTGGTCCGGCTGGATGCCTTCGACTTCCGGCGGGGGGAACTGCTGCCGTTCAGCATCGGCGAGGCCACGGCCGTGGACTTGTCTTTCGAGGGAACCGATTACCGCTTTGTTCACGACGGCGAAGCTTGGACCGTCGAAGAGCCCATGGGCATGCGCCTGGAAACGCAAGGCGACATGATGGCGCTCCTGGAAGCCCTGCAGGAAACCACCGCCGTGGGTATGGAGCAGTCCGAGGTTCCGGTGGACCTCGGTCCGTTCGGGCTGGAGTTGCCGCTCATGCAAGTCAGCGTGACGGCAGACGATGAAACGGTGGGTCCCCTTGTTGTGGGCGACCCCGCGGAGGACAACCCCCAACACCGGTTCGCCACGGCGGAGGGCCGTTCGGAGTTGCTCCGCGTTTCCCAATCCCTCGTGAACGACGTCCGCGAGGCCCTTCGCGGCGTGGTGGAAGAAGACTAATACGTTGCGTTAGGGGGGAGGGCTCTGTGTAAAACGCGAGCCGGCTCCCCCCGGCGCCGTGTTGGAGATGTTATCCTCAATGCCTTCCACGGCGTTGTATAAGCCAAAGGCTTCCACCCCAAAAGGCGGGCGTGAAAGCGATTGGGGAACGCAGGGAACCCGGGCGCGCCCAGGGACGGGCCGCCGGGTTCAAAGCACAACCGGTAGGAGTGAAGCGCCAACCTATGTCGAGTTCTCTTGATGTGCAACGGATAAAACAATTTCTTCTTGTAACATTCGGCGCGGCGTGGCTCATTATGATTGGGGCCCGTGTGTCGGGGTTGTTGCCCACCGCTCCCCAGGGGACCGGGCATCTAGCCATTTTGCTGGCCGTCCTTTACACGCCCCTCTTGGCCCGATACATCTGCCTTCGCAGCGAGGGCAACCCGTTTTGGGCCGCCAGCCGAGTATGGCCCATTCCCCACAAACCGGCCCTTGCCGCCATCGTGGGCTTTCCCGCCTTGTTCGCGTTAATGTATGCGGTCAGCAGCATATTCGGCGAAGGCTCGCCGCAATGGGATGTTCCGGTGCTCATGCAGCAACTGCCGAGCGCCGATGAACTAGGCATCGACCAATCCCTGCCCGCCGGTTTCTTCTTGATTGTGGGCTTTATTCTCAGCATCGTGTTGGGGCCGACCCTGTATGCGCTGGCGTGGTTTGGCAATGAGCTCGGCTGGCGGGACTACCTCCTGCCGCGCCTGATGCCCATGGGGAAGGGACGCGCCTACGCCCTGGGCGGCGCCCTTTGGGGCGTCTGGCTCTCCCCTATCGTGTGGCTGGGTTACGTCACGCCAAATCAACGCGTGATGAGC
>PUOI01000551.1 GCA_003552765.1 Candidatus Hydrogenedentota bacterium
CAACAAGGCATCGCAAACAACTGGGAAGCCACACTGGTCCGGGACGCGTTCCTGTCTCATCCCGTCTCCTACGTGTACTTTGGATACGCCACCCGAACGATCTCGCAGTTTTGCGACGCCGCCCAGCGCGACCATAACTGGGTCTTTGATCACCGCGACGACCAAGAGTTCATTAGCGGCGCTGTACTGCACGCTCATGGGGCCCCCACGGCGTGGCCCATGCTCGAGCACTTCCGGGAGCGGGGAACCCGAGACCTAGGCCGAGATTTGCAGTTTTCGTGGTGGTTTGATCCAGCCACCTACAATCTAGACGATGATGGTTCACTCCTGCCCGATACCTATCCGCGGCTGCGCGACGGTATTGAACGCTTCTTCATCACGGATATCAACAATCCGGCGGCGGGCGCGGAAGCCCAGAGCAGTATACCCGTGATGTGGGATTCGTGGAGCATGGCGGGCGCCGGCGGCGGCTCGGGCTACCTTGAGGGCTTGATTGGTTACGGAGGCGACACGTCCATCTTCAACCATATACCCGGGGGGAGCAACGTGCTTTTCATGGACGGTCACGTGGAGTTTATCCGGTATGACGAGCGGTTCCCAATCCGATGGCTGGATCTTGACGCCTACACCTATCCGAACGGCATTGCCGCCGGTACGCAGGCGCACACGGTCATGCCGTTCGTAAGCGGTTGGGAATAATTGGCGAGGCCATCCCCTTAAGGGGGCGGTGATCGAAGCATGAAAGAATAGGGGGGAGAAGCATGGCTTCTCCCCCTCTACGCTTGCTGACGCTCCGCAACCAGCGCTCTTAGTCTTTCCAATCCGCGCTCACGTCATCTTCTCCGCCGAGCGAGTCCTCCCCAAGGCCAGGGCTCACCTCGCCGAAGGGCAATCCCTGCGACATTTCGATACTCACCCCATCGGAGTCGTCGCTGTTGTCCAACAGCAAATCCTCCTTGGAACGGCGGCCATAGGACTCCTCTTCATGATCCGAGCTTACAGTGACGGGCTCCTCCTCTTCTCCCACATCTTCTTCTTCCAGTGAATCCACATCGGGCACCAAGGCCTCGTCTTCGTCGACCCCGGTTGAGACGGCTTCCGCGCGCTGGGGCGACCGTTTTAGCGAGGTTTTCTTGGAGGAACGATCCTCCGGGCTTCCGATCCGCACCAACTCCTCTTCCTCGCAATCCGGGCAGCGGAACCCCATCTTCTCCGCGCCCCATTCCACATAGCGTTTCCCGCATCGGGGACAATGATATTTCACCGGCATCGCCGCAGATTCCTTTCTCGTTTCCTATACACACTTCGGCATCATGTTCCAGCCTACCAAAGGCATTGTATCAGACAATGGAAACCAGTTGAAAAAACCGCTTTGCCTTTAGGCCTAAATTCGGGATTTCCGAGCTTCGTGCCGCTTGACATGGAAATCTTTTGAACGGTATAGTGTCTTTATATGTGGGTTATACTGGAAGTAGTTTAAAGTTCTTCGCTTTTACAGAGAGTGAAGGATGAGCAATGATGACAGTTTGCTCACAAGCCTGGCGAAAGGGGGTGATGATTGGCGTAATCTCTGATTTTCGCCGCGGTTCCCGTTGAATCGTGTGCGGTCCCATGGAGGGTTTTGCAGCAGCACTACTCAGGAGAACCAAGACATTATGAAGAGCAAGAAACAGGGGTTCACCCTAATCGAGCTGTTGGTGGTTATTGCTATCATCGGTATTCTGGCCGCGATACTGTTGCCCGCGTTGGCCCGGGCCCGGGAAGCGGCCCGGCGCGCGAGCTGCGCCAACAACCTGCGTCAGTTCGGCCAGATCTTCGCGATGTACGCGAACGAAAGCCGCGGCGAGAGGTTTCCCCCCAATCAGCGCAACCACATCGGCGGGTTTTCGGGAGCAATGGGATTTCGCGGGATCGCCTTGTATCCGGATTACTGGACGGACATCAACCTGAAGATTTGTCCGTCGGACTCGCGAACCGCCCACTCCGACCGTCTCGCGTTCGACGACGATGTGAACGCCCAGTTCCAGCGGATGAACGAGATGGACGGGTACAATGACTACTACTCCCGCGTAGTGCAGGATGTGTTTTTGTCCTATCCAATCTCCTATGTCTACATGGGCTACGCAACGAGCACGATATCGCAGATTGTCGACGTTGTGGAAACCGCTCACAACTGGGTGTTTCAGAATTGGGATGACCAGACCATCATAGACGCGGGCATCATCAATGAACGCGGTGGTCCAGGGGACTCCTGGAGTCAAATCGAGCATTTCGAGCAGAAGCATGAGTCGGACATCAATGCGGCCCAGTACCGGGAAGGAAACTTCTTCGACTACGGCCAATACTATCTGGATGACGACGGGAGTGAGCTGCCCGACACCTATCCCCGGTTGCGTGACGGCATTGAACGGTTCTTCATCACGGACATCAACAACCCGGCCGCTGGCGCGCAAGCGCAGAGCAGCATCGCCGTGATGTGGGACGCGTGGAGCATGATGGCCGAGGCCCCGGAGGGATGGGACTTTGTCGGAGAAGGCGGCACGACCCAGAACTTCAACCACATTCCCGGCGGCAGCAACGTCCTCTTCATGGATGGCCACGTGGAGTTCATCCGCTACGATTCGGAATACCCGATTCAATGGCTTGATGAAGGCGACTATCCGAACCGGGTTGGCACGCAAGCCCATCGCGTGATGCCCTACATCGGCGGCTGGGGTTAAGAGCCGCTCACCCGAGGTCATGCGCCTCGGGCGGCGAAGACATCGCGCTTAAGAAAGACGTACGGAGGGGGGAGAAGCCTGGCTTCTCCCCCCTTTCTTTTCGCGCCAGGCGCCGCGCAGCCTTTGCGTCATGAGGATTTCCAAAAACTCGTTCAGCCCCGAACCTTGGGTTAGCCTTGATCCACTTTATCGTGGCCGCAAGGCGGCGCGTCTCTATCCAGCGACGCAAATTTGACACATGAGTCAGTATAGGCTAGATTGGGCGCTGTAACGCCGCCGGCGAACGCAGTTTCCCAGTAACGATCGCGTATCCGCAAGGAGGATTTCTCATGCGCCTTATCATGCCCCCTTTAACGGTTCTTTCTCTGGTCATCTTCGCCGTCTTTGCAGGCGTGGCAAATGGCCCCATCGCGGCGGGGGAGACGGTCGAGCACACGGTCGCCTTGGGCGGAAACGCCTACCGAACGCAAGGAGACGCTGGCGGGGTGAGCCCGGCGGGCATTAGGGGCTGGGACGATCCCGAAAGCGTATTCAGCGTGTTCGTGGCCTCGGATGAAACGGCGCAAGCCGAGGTGACGCTTCGCGCGCGGGCGGCATCCGGCGAGGGCGAGCTGGCGCTTGAGGCGAACGGAGCGCGGAAGACCGGGGAGGTTTCCAGTGCGGAGTACACTACGGTGGCCTTTGGCGAATACGAGTTGCGTGGAGGCGCCTATACGGAGTTTACGCTGGAAATGGCCGGGGATGCGGCGGACCTAACGGCGGAAGTCAGCGATCTTGTCATTACCACGCCGGAGGACGTTGAGCTTACCTATGTGAAGGACAACCAGAACAACCGCTATTACTGGGGCAGACGGGGACCTTCCGTTCACCTCCGCTACGCCGATATCCCTGAAAACACCAACATCGAGTGGTTCTACAGCGAGATAACCGTGCCGGAAGGCGAGGATCCCGTGGGGTCTTTCTACATGGCGAACGGGTTTGGGCAAGGATACTTTGGATTTCAAGTCAACTCCCCCACCGAGCGCCGGGTGCTGTTTTCGGTGTGGAGCCCATACGTGACGGACGACCCCGGCGAGATACCCGAAGACCAGCGTGTTGAGACGCTTGATAGCGGGGAAGACGTGTACACCGGCGACTTTGGCGGCGAAGGTTCGGGAGGGCAAAGCTTTCTGAGGTACGGCTGGGAGACCGGTAAGACCTACGGCTTCTTGAACGGGGTGCGCCCCGATGGAGAAGGCGGCAGCATATACACGGCGTACTTTCTTTCCCCGGACGAGGAGGAATGGAAGTTGATCGCGCGTTTTCGGCGGCCCCAAACGGATACGTGGTATACCGGCGCCCATTCGTTCTTGGAGAGCTTCTCCGCCAATAATGGCCACCAGGGCAGACAAGCGCTTTATCATAACCAATGGGCGAGAGATGTGGACGGCGAATGGCATGAAGTCACGGAGGCCGTTTTCACCGGCGACAACATCGCCCAGCTCGGTTATCGCGCCGATTTCTCGGGCGGAGAGCGGGAAGAGGGGTTTTACCTACGGAACTGCGGTTTCTTTGTGGGGGAGACTCCGCTGGGCTCACGATTCTCCCGGCCGGCGCTCGGGGACGAACCCAACATAGACCCCAGCCAACTCGAATACATGTGAGCGGAGAAGCGAAGCCTCCGCCGGCTCGCTGCCGCTGCACCTCTTTTCATTTCGCCGCGCCCGTGCCGCCGGGCGCGGCGAAATGTATTTGGGGGATGGAACCCGCTTTATACCATCTCTCCATTCATTAAATTGACAAATAGGTCTACTTCCCAATAAAGTGCCTTATCGCGTATCAGGGCGCATGCAGGCAACGCATCCGGCGTCTCGCCGGGAAGAGAGGGGGATTACCCAATGACGGCAACACAACGGTTTTTTCTTATCACGGCGCTGATCGTGGCGTGCGGGGGACTTGGAGCCGAGGACCCTATTCCCATCTCTTCCATTGAGGAGCTTCAGCGCATAGGAAAAGGCTCCGATTACCCGCTGGACGCTGATTACATCGTGACGCAGGACATCGACGCATCGGAAACCGTGGAGTGGAACGATGGCGAGGGGTTCCGGCCTCTGGGCGCGTATGACCCCGATGGAAAACTACCGGAAGACACGGCGTTTCGCGGGACCCTGGACGGCGGCGGTCACGCCATTACCGGCCTGACCATTAACCTGCCGGAAATGGCGGGCGGCGCCATTTTTTCCTGGGTGGGCGAAGAAGGGGTCATTCGGAATCTGACCCTTGAGGATAACAGCATGTCGGCGCGCGGGCATGTGGCGGGTTTTGCGGCCGTGAACGAGGGGCGCATGGAGGGGTGCCGCGCCACGGGAACGGTGACGAGCCTCCAACAGGGGGGCCGTGTGGGCGGGCTGGTAGCCGTCAATGACGGGGGCGTGATCTCCGACAGCCACACCACCGGCCCCGTGTTGGATGGCGGCACATTGGGTGGCGCCGTGGGTCTCAGCATCGGCGGCGAAATCTTGGACTGTTCCGCGGCGGGACCGGTGAGCGGATCGCAGGGCATTGGCGGGTTGGTAGGCGAACTGCGCGCAGACGCCCTAATTCGGGATAGTTTTGCATCGGGCGATGTGGACGCCCATGCCGGTGCGGGCGGTCTTGTTGGTTATTGCGAAACCGACAGTGAGATAGTGAATTCGTACGCCGAGGGAGACGTGACCGCTGGGGAAGGACCGGCCGGGGGCCTGGCGGGAATCGCCGGAAAGATTAGCGGCAGTTTCGCCACCGGCAACGTACGCGCGGCATCGGGCGGCACAGCCGGGGGACTGGCCGGGGCGAACAGTGGCGATATTACCAATTCCCACGCCACGGGGAGCGTAACCGCCGAAGAAGGGGACTTCGTGGGCGGTCTCTTGGGTGGAAACAGCCGGGACGCCCTCGTTTCCGGCAGCTACGCCACGGGGGACGTTTCTGGAACGGAGTTCAACACGGGCGGTCTAATCGGATCCAATGAGGGGGCTGTGGCGCAGTGCCATGCCTCGGGCGCTGTCGAAGGGGAATACGTTACCGGGGGCCTTGTAGGCGCGAACACGGAAGATGGAAGCATCGCGGAGTGTTACGCCGTGGGCGATGTGACGGGCGCCTTCGGGTCGGGCGGACTTGTAGGGATGAACGGCGGCGCCGTCTCGGACAGCTACGCGCTCGGCGCCGTCGAGGGTGAACAGGAAGCCACCGCCGGCTTGGCGGGCGGGAACGCCGGAACCCTCGAACGGACGTATGCCGCGGGCGCCGTCACCAGCGAGGGCGAGGACCTTGGGGGATTGGTTGGGCAAGACGCCAACGGCTCGGTCGAGGCCAGTTTCTGGGACATGGACGCCACGGGTCAGACCGAATCCGACGGCGGAGAGGGGCTCGAAGGCGGCGCGATGAGGCGGCAAGCCGTCTTCGCCGAGGCCGGTTGGGACTTCGACGCCATCTGGGCCATTGATGAAGACGAAACGTATCCCTATCTCGCATTCGCGGCGGAGGACGAAGACGAGGACAACGGAGAGGACGAAGACGAGAACGGGGATGAGGACAACGGAGAAGACGAGGAAGTGGTGCTCGGGGACGTCAACGGCAATGGCGAGGTGGACGCGCGTGACATTCAAATCGTCATCAACGCGGTCCTTGGGTTGTCCATACCGGAACACGCCGAACCCGACGTGAACAACGACGACGTGGTCGACGCCCGGGACATCCAGCTTGTCATCAACGTCGTCCTGGACCTGCCCGTTTCCGTGGAGTGAGTGCCGAACGCAATCGAATACCCGGTCCGCCCTACCCACACTTTTGCGATGGACCGGCGGGCCGGGTGTTTACATCCCCCAGCTCTTCGCCCCCCCTGTTTGCGAAGGGGATGCGTAGCGATTGGCGTTGGAATGCGCCTCAGGGATGGAAGCGTTTATAATTGAGGTACACATACTTTAAGCCGAAACCAGACCTTGATTCCTCAAGACGGGGCTGTGGAGGGAGAGCAGGCGTTTCTCAATAGGTACAGGGGATTGTATACGTGAAGGCGCATGAGTTCACTCAAGTGGCAACCGCAACTCTTGCGCTGATTCTATTGGCGGCGGGCGTGTTGGACGCAGGCGCCACGGATGGTCCCGGAACGGATTCCGATTGGCATGGCCGGCAGATTTTGGTGCAATTCGAGCCTGGCCTGCACGCGGCGGGGCGCTCCATGACTCACGCGGAAGCCGGGACGGCCCGGACGCATCGGTTTCGCCGCATCCCGGCCGATGTGGTGACGGTTCCGGAAGGCGCCAATCTTTCCGAATACATCGCTGCGTACGAGGCCCGGCCCGGCGTGGCCCACGCCGAACCCAATTACACGATCCGGGTGCAAAGCGAGCCCAACGATCCCCTCTTTGGCGATCTTTGGGGCCTTCACAACACCGGCCAGACAGGGGGAACGCCCGGAGCGGACATCGGCGCCCTCGAGGCTTGGGAATACGCCACGGGAAGCAGCGAGATCATCGTCGCTGTAGTCGACACGGGGGTTGACTACAACCACGAGGATCTCGCGGAAAACATGTGGGAAAATCCGCAGCCAGACCCCCGTTTCGGTGATATACATGGCGCAAGTTGGACAAACGGCGACGGCACGCTTACCAGCGGCGATCCCATGGATGATAACAGCCACGGGACTCACGTAGCCGGGACCATAGGGGCGGTGGGCGACAACGCAGTGGGCGTCGTGGGGGTCAATTGGACCATCCGGCTCATGGCGCTGCGGTTCATGGATGACGAAGGGATGGGCTCGGTGTCGGACGCGATTGCGGCGATCGAATACGCCATCGAGCACGGCGCCAATATCGTGAATGCCTCGTGGGGGACCGAGGATCGTTCGGACACCCTCAGGGCCATTCTACAGGAAGCGGCCGATTCGGATGTGCTGGTTGTGGCCTCCGCAGGCAACGATGACAACGATAACGACGAGACGCCCTTTTACCCCGCCAGCTTCGACCTGCCCAATATCATTTCGGTGGCCAGCAGTACGGACGAAGACGCTCGTTCCTCCTTTAGCAACTGGGGGAAAGCGTCGGTGCATCTGGCCGCGCCGGGCTCGCTAATCAAAAGCACAATGCCGGGCAACGACTACGGCTACAAGGCCGGAACGTCCATGGCGGCGCCCCATGTTTCGGGCGCGGCGGCGCTGTTCTGGTCCATGAATCCAAGCGCCTCGTACGAGGTAGTGAAGGATAGGATTTTGGAGACCGTCACGCCGTTGGAGGCGTGGGAAGACAAGGTCATTGCGGGAGGCCGCCTCAACGCGGGGGCGCTCGTCAGGGAGACCATACTCACCGGCGAGTTGACGGTCGCCATCGAGCCGGATGCGGCGGTTGAGGCTGGCGCGCAATGGCGCGTCGTGGGCGAGGAAACCTGGCGGGACAGCGAGGAAACCCTCACCCTTGACACCGGCGAATACGAGGTGGAGTTCGCCGAACTGGAGGACTGGGTGGCGCCGAGCCCGCTAAGCGTAACCATCGTCAGGGACACCGCTACCGTGCAAACCGTGGAGTACGGACGCGCCCAGGGAACCCTCGAAGTGCGTATCGACCCCGAAGGCGCTCGCGAAGACGGCGCGCAGTGGCGCGTCGTGGGTGAGGAAACCTGGCGGGACAGCGAGGAAACCCTCACCCTTGACACCGGCGAATACGAGGTGGAGTTCGCCGAATTGGAGGACTGGGTAGCGCCGAACCCGATAAGCGTGAACATCGTCAAGGACACCGCTACCGTGCAAACCGTGGAGTACGGACGCGCCCAGGGAACCCTCGAAGTGCGTATCGACCCCGTGGGCGCGCGCCAAGACGGCGCCCAATG
>PUOI01000018.1 GCA_003552765.1 Candidatus Hydrogenedentota bacterium
CACGCGAATGTACTGGAGGTCGAGGATGGCGATGAACACGGCCACGGCCAGCGCCACAAAGCACAGGCCCCAATATACAATGAAATGCAATAGGGAAGTCCGGGGGAATTCCCCTTGCGCGCCGTACACCGTCAACACCGCCGCGCAGGCGAGGGCCGCCCCGCCTGCGATGCGCCATTTCGTTTGCCAAGTCATAAATTTCCTTGGGTTGGTTTAGCGATCGGGCACCCACACGCGCTCTTCGTAGGTCTCGCCCGATTCGGTGCGGACGAGGCGCGTTACGTAACGCCCGCGTTCCACGTGCGAGCGTTGGACCGGAGCGCTAGGGGGCCGCGAATGATACCTGCGCTTGTGCTCGCCTACTTGATCGCCCACGAGGGCGCCCGCCAACGCGCCTGCGCCCGCGCCAATAAGCGCGCCTTCGCCGCCTCTGCCGTGTTGGTGACCAATGATGGCGCCGCTACCCGACCCTAGTGCGCCGCCAATGAGCGCGCCGTCTTGGGTGGGCGTTGTTTGACAGCCGGTCAGAAAGGCTACCGCCATCACCCCCGCCACTGCCATCGCAAGCCAACGTTTCATTGCCGTGTTCCTCCTGGAGTTCGCCTCGTAGGCGGCTCCTCAATGCCGGCGCGATACCGGCGCTCTATCTCATCGCGTCCGGCGGAACGCTGCTCCCGCGCTCCCGCCGGGCCGCGCTGTTTCCACTGATTTAAGACGCGGAAAAGCCGGATGTATTCAACCTTACTGGATGCGCGGGAACAATGGCTTGCTCCGTTTTACAGGACCGCCCGCGAAGGTTTCCCGCATCTGACTGGCGGCCCCGGGGATAAAGGGAGTAACCCAATAGGCAATGCGGCGGATTCCCTCCACCATTTCCCCTAGGAACGCTTCCAGGTCAGCCGTATTTCCCGCCTTTTGAAGCTCCCAAGGCTTCACTTCTTCGATGCGCTGGTTCAACGCGTCCGACAGCCCCAGTATAGCGCCAACGGCGTCGTTAAAGCGATAATCCGCCATCGCCTCGTGGAATCCCTCGGGCGCCTCGGGTGCGCCGTCCAAGGGCGCGGGGGCATACCCGGCCTTCTCGGACAAAGTCTCGACGCGGCGCGAGAGATTGCCCAAGTTGTTGGCGAGGTCCGCGTTGTAGACATCCCGCATTCGGTCCTCGGAATAATCGCCGTCGGCATAGGGCGAGACGGCCCGCAACAGGTAATACCGGACCGCGTCGATCCCGTATTTGTCGGCCTGAACCAAGGGATCAATGACGTTGCCCAGGCTCTTCGAGATCTTCATGCCCTCGATGGTCAAGTAGCCGTGGATAAACACCATGTCCGGCGTGGGCAAGCCCGAACTCATGAGCATGGCGGGCCAGTACACCGTGTGAAACCGGTTGATCCCCTTGCCGATGACATGGGTCTTGTCCGGGCAATCCGCCCAATACTTCTGGTACGCGGGCGCCTCG
This sequence comes from Candidatus Hydrogenedentota bacterium, assembly GCA_003552765.1. Taxonomy (GTDB): domain Bacteria; phylum Hydrogenedentota; class Hydrogenedentia; order Hydrogenedentales; family SLHB01; genus SKRY01. Next base: position 1,460 of record PUOI01000018.1, read on the forward strand.
TTTTCGAAATCCAGGCCGGTGATATAATTCGCCAACGCATCGTACCACACGTACATCACCTGCTCGGGGTCGCCCGGTACCGGGATGCCCCATCCCCCAGCCCGTTGCTTGCTGCGGGAGATACTGAAATCCTGGAGGCCCGAGCGGATGAACGCGACCGTTTCGTTGTAGCGGGCCGCGGGGAGAATGCGCATCTTGCCCGACTCGATGAGGTCGAGGAGCCGATCCTGGTAGTTCGTGAGCCGGAAGAAGTAGTTCTCCTCCTCCACCGTCTCCAGCGGCCGTTCGTGCTCCGGACAGATCCCGTTGGGGGCCTCCTTTTCCGTGTAGAATTCCTCGCACCCCACGCAATACTGGCCGGTGTAATGCTTCTTATAGATGTCTTCCGGCCGGGACATGGCCCACAGCTTCTGCGCGCCTTTGAAATGCATTTCCTCGCTGGTGCGGATGAAGTAGCTCGCGTCGATGTTGAGACCAGGCAGCAAGGCTTGAAACGCCTGTGAATTCCGGTCGCACAGCTCGCGCGTCGTGATGCCCTCGGCCTCCGCGGCCCGCACGTTCTTGAGCGAGTTCTCGTCGCTGCCGGTCATGAAGAACGTGTCCCGTCCCCGCAGGCGCTGATAGCGGGCGATGGCGTCCGCCTGCACGATTTCCAGCGCGAAGCCGAGATGAGGTTTTGCGTTCACATAAGGGATTGCCGTGGATACGTATGCCGTACCAGCCATGAATTACCTGCTCCTAACACACTTGGGTTTGCTCAGATTTGGACACCGGCCGTTGCGGATCCCGCCTAGGGAAAGGAAATCGGTCACGAAACGGCGGTGAAACAGACAGGATTATATCTCAATGACACTAAGTTGTCCCCGAAACCGTATTGTACAATATGGGGACCAGACCATAAGAGCGGTTTCCAGGACCTCGGTTCCGGCAGTGTATCTATCGCGCTTGGCTAAAGCAAGTGGCGGTTCGGGTCATCGGTTGTCCTAATCTCAATCTAACGGGCGTCTGCGATACTACGGGCATACTACAGGATACGGCTGCGCGCCCCTCGCCGCGCGGACCCCAACGTTAAGGAAAGTTTCGCAATGAGCGCCGATACGATCTTGGTAATTGAGGACGATGTGGATATTCGAACTCTTGTAATGCACAATTTGCGCAAGGCTGGATATGAAGTCCTGGGAACCGCCGATGGCGCCAAGGGAGTGCGTATGGTCCAGAATCAAGCGCCGGCGCTCGTCGTACTCGACCTGATGTTGCCCGGCATGGAAGGTCTCGAAGTGTGTGCGTTGCTCAAGAACGATCCCCAGACCCGTGACATCCCCATCGTTATGCTGACAGCCAAGGGCGCGGAGCAGGATATCGTGACGGGCTTCGAACACGGCGCGGACGACTATGTCACCAAACCGTTTAGCCCGAAGGTCTTGGTGGCCCGCGTAGGGGCGGTCTTGCGGAGGGGCGCGGCCGAGCTTCCCGCCGAGGACGACAGCCTTCATGTGCATGACCTGGTGATCCATCCCGGCCGCCATGAGGTGTTGGTCCGGGGCGAGCCTGCGGAATTGACCTTCACGGAGTTCCGTGTACTACATTGTCTTGCGCGGCGCCCGGGCTGGGTGTTTACTCGCTCGCAGATTGTGGATGCCGTGCGCGGCGCGGGATACGCCGTGACCGACCGGGCGGTGGATGTGCAGATCGTGGGGTTACGCAAGAAGCTGGGCAAGTGCGGACACTATATCGAGACGGTGCGAGGGGTTGGATATCGCTTCAAGGAGTAATACCGTGGGCCACCGGCGCCTCTTCTGGCGAATGGCCGTGTTTTCAACGGTTTCCGCCGCAATAGCTTGGATCCTCGGGGGATGGGCGGCTTTCTCTCATATGCAGGCGCGACATCTGGATGTTTTCCAGGAGCGCCTATTGAGCCATGCCGTCTTCTCAGCCCATGAGTTGACGGATGCGCTGGACGAAGACGGGGAGGCCCTGCAGGCGGCGTGCGAACGTCATGCGTTTTATGACGGAATGCGCCTCATCGTAATTGATCGGGATGGCGCCGTGCTGGCGGATTCGATGCCCACCGATTCAGAGCACACCGTCTCCCCCACGTCCCCTGAGATACAGCGAGCGTTGCAGGGGCAAGCTGAAGCCGATTACCGAAGGACCACGCCAAGGGCTGAACGCCAGGTTTACGCCGCCGCGCCCATCCTTGCGGATGATACCGTGATTGCCGTGGTGCGGGCCAGCCAATCCGCGCCCAGCAGTCCAACAGGAGCCCTTCTGGGAATCCTGGGCAGTGGGGCCGTGGCCGTTGCGCTGTTCGTTCTCACCATGGGATGGGCTGCCTCGCGCCACTCACGCCGGGAGTTTCGGGCGGTGGAGGAAGCCGTGGAAGCCATGGGCCAAGGCGAGTTTTCACGCCGTGTCCGGGTACGGCGTGACAGCGCTTTCGCTCCGCTAGCTTTCAGGTTGCACGCCATGGCCCATGAGACATCGGACCGGCTTCGCAACGCCGTTCAGAAGCGCAACCAGCTCGAAGGGGTGCTGGCCAGCATGGTGGAAGGTGTGCTGGCGGTAGACGTGAACGATCGGATCATCCTCATGAACGAGGCAGCGGGCCGCCTGTTTGGCCTGTCCCACCGACAGGCTCAAGGCCGTACCCTGCAGGAGGTGGTTCGCCATGCGGAACTCCTGCGCTTCTTTGGCAAGTTGCAGGCCCTCCCTCCAGCCGATGAAGACGCCTTGTTGGAGGAGGAGGTCACCATATACGGGGGTGGCGCGGATCGGTTGCTACAGGTCCATGGAACCCTATTGCGCGATGGGGAGGGCCGGATACGGGGTACGCTTGCCGCGCTCCATGACTTGACCAACATGCGCAGGCTCGAGAGCGCGCGCCGGGATTTCGTCGCCAACGTTTCCCACGAGCTTCGTACGCCGATCACGTGCATAAAGGGTTATGTCGAGACCTTGCTGGAAGAAGGCTTGGCCGACCCCACCCAAGTACGAAGTTTTCTGGAGATCGTGGCCAGGCAAAGCGACAGGCTCATGGCTTTGGTGGAGGACTTGCTCGCCCTGTCCCGCATTGAACAGGAGGAAGGAGAGGGTCTTCCATTGGCGCTGGGCGTTGTGCGCGGCGTATTGGAGGGGGCTTATCAAGCATGCCAAGACGCCGCAACAGATAAACACATCGTTGTCCACATTCAGTGTGAGGAAGATTTGACGATCCCCATGGATCAACCCCTTCTTCAGCAGGCCATCACGAATCTCCTGGATAACGCGATCAAGTACAGTGAGGCCAGAACCCAAGTGGAGCTGGAGGCCCTGACCGCGAATGGCGCCGCCGTGATCCGGGTGCGCGACCAGGGCCGGGGCATTGAAGCCGAACACCTCGACCGCATCTTTGAGCGTTTCTACCGCGTGGATAAAGCCCGCAGCCGGCGGCTGGGCGGAACCGGCCTGGGATTGGCCATTGTGAAGCACATCGTCCGCGCCCACGGAGGTGCGGTAAACGCGCACAGTGTGGTTGGCCGGGGAAGCGTGTTGACGATACACCTACCTCTGACGCACGCAAGCCGTTCGACGGCCCCCTCCTAACACAATGCTAACTCTTTGCTAATATTCGGGAAACACGGTGGGGATAAAATCTCAATGTCATTGCCGGGAGGGAGAAGGGACCTCCGTGATCCTCCCAAATCAGTTTAGGACAATCCCGGCCCGTTCTGCATTCGTTGAAAAGGAGATATCCTGATGTTAACCAGGCTACTGTTTGGGGTGAGCACGGCTCTGCTTTGTGTGGCGGGGGCTGTGTTTACCACGGGTTGTGGCGCGCCAGCCGAAAACGTGTTGGTGGTGCGCGGGTCGGACACCATGGTGCATTTGGTGAGTTCGTGGGCCGAGGATTTCATGGCGGAGCATCCCGAATATGAAGTGTCCACCACGGGCGGTGGCTCGGGTACGGGCATTGCGGCGTTGTTTAACGGGACCACCGACATCTGCGCCAGCTCCCGGTCATTACGACAGACCGAATTGGACCAGGCAGAGGAGTTGGGGATTGAGCCCCACAAGGTGGAGGTTGCCCTTGACGGCATGGCTATCGTGGTCAACAGCGATAATCCCATTGAGGAACTCACGCTGGAACAGATTCGCCGGATATATGCGGGCGAATACACCAACTGGAATCAGGTTGGGGGAAATGACAGCGAAATCGTGCCGGTAAGCCGCGAGAACAACTCTGGAACCTACATCTATTTCCAGCAACATGTGCTGAACGAACAGAACTACGCCACACGCGTGATGCCGCTGCCGGCGAGCTCTTCCATCGTGCAAGAAGTGAGCCAAACAAGGGGTGCTATTGGCTACGTGGGGTTGGGCTATGCTTCCGGCGACCGGCCGGGCTTGAAAGTCCTTGGCGTTAAAGAGGATGATGACAGTCCCGCCATATACCCCGAGGTCGACACGATCTATTCCGGGGAGTATTCCATCGCCCGGCCGCTCTATTTCTATACCAATGGAGAGCCCACACCGGCCATTCAGGCATTCATCGACTTCTGCCTAAGTGAGCAGGGCGATGAAATTGTGGTCGAGACAGGCTACGCCCCGATGCCAAAATGAAAAACCGGGTTCTAAGAGCAAACGCTGTCCGGATTGCGCTAACCGGCGCGGCCTCCACGAGCATTCTCATCGTGGCGCTCATCTTCGTGTTTCTGTTTCGGGAAGCCATTCCCTTCCTGCGGGATCCCGGAGTGAGCGCCTTGTTGGACAGGCAGTGGGTCCCCGTAACGTTTCAGCAATCCCAGTACGGCTTGCTGCCCCTGATTACGGGCTCGCTCATGGTGACCGTACTCGCCACGCTGATCGCCATACCTTTCGGCGTAATCGCCGCCGTTTACATTGCGGAGGTCGCGTACGCGTATGAGCGCGAGATACTCAAGCCGTTTATCGAACTCCTGGCGGGCATCCCCTCCGTGGTGCTGGGATTCTTTGGGCTTGTGGTGGTCGCGCCCTTTGTTCGCGAAGCATTCGATTTGCGATCCGGCCTCAACGCATTCACGGGCGCGTTGATCCTGGCGCTCATGGCGATCCCCACCATAATCTCCATATCCGAGGACGCCATCCGGGCTGTGCCCGTGTCCTACAAGGAAGCCAGCATGGCGTTGGGAGCGAGCAGGCTGCAAACCGTATGGCGGATCACGGTGCCCTCGGCCTTGAGCGGCATCATCGCCGCCGTCATGCTTGGCATGGGCCGGGTGATTGGGGAGACGATGGCCGTGCTCATGGTGACCGGCAACGCCGCCAACCTTACCGCCAATCCCTTTGAATCCGTGCGCACGATGACAGCGACCATCGCCAGCGAAATGGGCGAAGTAGCTTATGGAAGCGTCCATTACCGCGCCCTTTTCTGGGTGGGCGTGGTTCTGCTCGTAGCGACCTTTCTCATCAACTTGGCGGCGCAACGCGTGCTGCGCCGCTATCAGGAGCATGAATGATGAGGGGCTGGATGATGGAACGGCTCATCAACGGCCTTATGCGGGCGATCACCTACTTCGTTGTTCTCGTTGTCGGCTATATCATCTTTGATATTGTGTGGAATGGCCTCCCCGCCATAAGTTGGGAGTTCTTGACCGAGCGCCCCCGCCGCAGCGGGGCCGAAGGCGGGATCTTCCCAGCGATTGTGGGCACCTTTTGCCTGGTGGTGGGCACAATCATCGTGGCTTTACCGCTGGGCATGGCGAGCGCGGTGTACCTGTCCGAATACGCGCGTCAAGGCCGGTTCACACGCGCCATTCGGCTGGCCATTGTCACTTTGGCCGGGGTTCCAAGCATTGTGTTCGGTCTGTTCGGACTGGGGCTGTTCGTCTATTTCTTCGGCTTTGGGCAATCCATATTGGCGGGCAGCCTCACCCTCGCGTGCATGGTGCTGCCCACCATCATCGTATCCAGCGAAGAAGCCTTGCGCGCCGTGCCCAACGCGCTGCGGGAGGGCAGTCTTGCATTGGGCGCCACGAAATGGGAGACGATTCGCTACAATGTGCTCCCCTACTCGATCCCCGGCATGTTAACCGGCGCAATTCTGGGCATTGGCCGCGCGGCCGGCGAAACCGCGCCCATCCTGCTTACTGCCGCGGCATTCTTCTTGCCCCGGTTGCCCCGCACCATATTCGACGAGGTGATGGCGCTACCCTATCACCTATACATACTCGCCACGCAGCACCCCGACACGGCCACCGTCCGGCCAATGCAGTATGGGACCGCGTTGGTGCTCTTGGCGCTCGTATTGGGACTGAACCTGGCGGCCATCATCTTGCGCAGCCGATTCCGAAAGAAATACCGATGGTAAAACACGAATCCTTGCAGAATCTCCCCATAAAGGTTCATGTCCGCGATTTGGACTTCTTCTATGGTCCTACACAAGCCCTGGACAGCATCGACATGGACATCCCGGCCCGTCAAGTGACCGCGCTCATAGGACCATCGGGCTGCGGAAAATCCACATTCCTGCGCACAATGAACCGCATGAACGATATCATTGATGGCGTCAGCATCAAGGGAACGGTCCAGATCGACGGTGAGGACATTTACCGTAATGGCTCCGATGTGGTGGAATTGCGCAAGAAAGTGGGAATGGTTTTCCAGAAATCCAACCCCTTCCCAAAGTCCATCCACGACAATATCGCCTATGGTCCGCGCATTCACGGGACACGCGATCGCGCAACCCTCGCCGATATCGTGGAGCGCAGCCTGCTCCGTGCGGGGTTGTGGGACGAGGTCAAAGACCGGCTCAATCAGAGCGCCCTTGGCCTTTCCGGCGGTCAACAGCAGCGCCTGTGCATTGCCCGCGCGCTGGCCGTGGATCCCGACGTGCTGCTCATGGACGAACCGGCCTCGGCGCTTGACCCCAAGTCCACCGCGCACATCGAGGATCTTATTTCGCAGTTGCGAAAGGATTACACGATTGTTATTGTAACCCATAACATGCAACAGGCCGCCCGCGTCTCCGACTTCACGGGATTCTTTTATGAAGGACGGCTGGTCGAGTTCGGTTCCACGGCCCATATATTTACGAATCCATCGAAAC
>PUOI01000321.1 GCA_003552765.1 Candidatus Hydrogenedentota bacterium
AAGTCGCCGGTGAGCAGCACGGTGGAGACCCCTTGGGCCGCTACCGCTTCCGCATGGGCGCGGCTCGCGGCCATGGCGAACTGATGGCGCCGGCGCCACCACACGTTGAAATTGCCGAGCGCCCGTTTGTTGAGTAAGCGGAAGGGGTTCAGGGTCACGCGCCAAAAGTGAAGATCGGCGATATGGATGAGCCGGTCCACGGGCGGGCTTTCCGGATTGGCGGCGGACGGTTCTGGCGCAGGGTGGCTGGTCATACTCAATAGTCGTATCGCCAATTGAATCCCACGCCGCCCTCCGCGTCGGCGCCCACTTCGCTGTCGAGCGAGAAGCGTGGGGTCAGCTCAACCTCCACATGCAGGCGGCCCGAATCGTCCATCAAACCCTTTTCCACCTCCACATAGATGTCGTCGCCGATATACCGGCCCATGGCGACCGTGGGGTCGTCTTCGCCGAGACCGCGCACGTCCAACTGATCCACGCCCAGCATCTGGCGCGTGCGGCCCATCAGCTCGAAGGCCCGGCCGCCTCCTCCGGCCAAGGTGTTGGCGGCGTGCGCCAGGCGGAGGGCCTGCACCGGATTAACGCTGGCCAAGTCGCGGCCAAACAGCACCCGGGCCAGGATTTCGTCCTGGGGCAGCGCGGGTTCGGATTCCAGCGCGATATCGGGCGAATCCGCCGGTCCCGTTACCCGCAGACGGGCGGTTAAATCGCGCGCGTCGCTGACGGCGGTGATGTTTAACATGGGGGAGATGGGGGTGGAACCGTCAAACGTGATGGCGCTTTCCGCCATATTGAATCGCTGTTCCACGAAACTGAAATGTCCCCGCAACACGTTGAGATTGCCAACGACCATGGGATTCGTGATGGGGCCCCGGACCCGCAGTTCCCCATGCCATTCACTGTCAAGGCCGCGGCCTCGCACATAGACGCGGTTCGGAAACCGGAGCTGCACATCCAGGCGGGCGTCGTACGCTGGGGGACCCGTTTCAGCCATTTCTTCTTCTTGGACACCGTCTTCTTCTTCCACGGGGGCGCCGGGGCGGTTGACCTCCGTAAACTCAAGCTGAGCACCCGCGCTGGCCGGCAGCCGCTCCGGAATATCGAAGTGGATGGGCGCGCAGGTAAGTGTGCCCGTCACCAATGCGCCCTCCGAGGTACCCTGGGTTTCCAGGGCGCCGTTGACCGTGGCGCGCAGGTTGTCCTGCCGCAAAAGTTGGGCGTTGCGCAGGCGGGTGGTTGCCTGGAAGGGGAAATCCCTGTCCGGGTCAAAGTCCAGCCGTCCTTGAAGAGCGATTTCGCCGGCCCCGCCGTCCGTCATCGTAGCCCGCTCGATGAGGATGTGCTGGTCCTGCGCGACAAAGCGAACGTCTATCGCGTCAAGCACCACCCCATGGTCCCAATGTTCGTACCGTCCATCGGCAATGGCGGCGTGCCCGGAGACCTCGGGAGCGCCCAGGGTTCCAGACACCGCCATGTCCGCTTCAAGGTTGCCCGTGACCAACTGATCGTCCAGCAGGAACGCCGCCCCTATGATCTCCAAGGGCGCGTGGGCTGCCACGCTGGCCTGGATGGCGCCGTCTGTTGGCGCTTCAAATACAAAGGGTTCGAGGGTAAACGTAATGGGGAGGTCCGCTGCTACGTCCGCATTGCTTTCGAGGGGACCGTCGAAACGGGCTTGCGCGTACAGCCGCCCATCAGCCAGGCGGGCATTGGCCCTGAGGGAACCGTCGTCAAGCTCTTGGCCCATGGGGTGATCCACCCGGAGTTGGGTCACATCGAGTTCGGCGGCAAGTTCTGGGGCCTCCGGCGCGCCCGTCAGCGTCACTGTCCCTTGGGCCTCGCCGACGGGATGCGTGGGTAGGAATTGCGCCAGCATGGCCAAGTTGATCCGGTCAAACACGGCCTGGCCCTGAAGCCGCCCCGGCTCCATTACGCCTTGCAAAACGACCCGCGCGTCGTCGCCGGCCTGCAGTTCAGCACGGGGGATATTCCAGCCCGCCTCCGTCCGCGCGGCAGTGATCGGAGTCCGGTTGACGATGGGAATGCCAAGATAGGCGGCGTCCAGCGAGGCTAGCGTCACATTGAATTGGGGCAGATCAAGAACCGCTTCCCCGCCTCCATGCAGATGAAACGGCTCGTTCGCCACGTCGCCGTTCGATTGAAGCGCGAAGCGCAACGCCTCGGCGTCTCCTTCCGCTTCCAGCACACCCGCGTGAAGAGCGAACCCCTCTGCCGTCAATCCGTCCAAGCTAGCTTCCAGCGAGCCGGCGAATGTGCGGCGAACATCTTCTAGGGACGCCTCAACCGTAAGGTTTTCGAGGTCTGCAAAACGGGAGCCAATCGAACTGGCGGTAAGGTCGATCTCCGCGTTCTGGCGGTCTCCGGCGTCGTCCAGCAGCAACGCCAGCTCCACCGAGCCCGTCATGGGTTCGCCCGCGAGCGCCGTTAAGGGTTCAAGATCGTCTATAGCGCCATCCAGTTGCCCGGAGGCCAGTTGCGGCTCAAAGCGATAGCGGCCATGGCCGGTAAGGCGGGTGCCGGGCGCGGTGATCACGAGGTCTTCCACGGAAGCATCCGCCTCGGTCACGGCGACGCGGCCCTCCGCTTCATAGGCCTCTGCGCCCTCACCCAACCGCAAGGCGGCGCGTCCCTGGGGCGTTGCTGGCAATTCCTCCAGGGCCAATTCGATGCGCCCGGAGGCGAAGGAGAACTCGTCCAGGGCCAGGTTACGGCCATCGCCTTCAACCGTGGCCTGGAAGACTTCGGGCGTACCCTCGGCTGAGCCCGTGAGATCAAGTTCTCCGGCCAAGTCCCGTCCGGCAAAGGCGCTGAGGACGGCCATCTCGGGCAAGCGCGCTTCCCATGTGACGTCGAAATCGCGCGCCTCCAAGCCTAGGCGGCCATCCGCCCGCGCCGTGACGCCAGCGCCTTCGGCAACGGCCTCGCGAACGGTGACTTCACCGTCATCGTTTAGAGCGGCTTCCATACGGAGGTCCAGCCGATCGCCCATAAGCGATGGCGCGGGATCGGGCAGTCCCCGCGCATTCGCCATATGGCCTTCCACATTGGCGCTCGCTGTCCGCGCCCGGCCGTCGCCTTCCCCGGAGACACGCAACTCCACATAGCCGCCGAGTTCCGGCGGAAGCCCGGGGATAGGCAAGCTCGCGATTTCGTCCACGGCCAATTGCGCCTCCATGGCGCCGGCGAGTTCTTCCGGAAGGAAATGGCCGCTGAGATCCGCCTGGATGCCGCCGCCTGTCAGCGCGAGGCGCACGATGTCGACACGGTCTGGCGTTTCCGCCGTGGCCTGTCCATCCCATTCGATGTCCAAGGGTTCGAAGTCCGCGCGATCGGCCAATCGCAGTCCCTTGACATTTCCCAGCAGCGTTCCGTCCAAGCCGGGGAATTCACCCTCGATCTCGGTCAAACTCGCGGCTTCCGCGCGCGTTTCCAGCGAATCGGCCAGGAGTTCATCGATCTGCAGGTCTGTTCCGGCCACTTCCACCCAGCCCTGGGGTTGCAGGAGGGGACCTTCCACGCGCCCGGTTCCCGAGACGCCGCCTGCCAGTGGAATCCCCGCCACCGCGCTAAATACGGCGATGTCCTCGCTCTCGAAATCGAAGTCGCCCTCTGCCGTGTGTTCCGCGAGGTCCAACCGGCCGGCAGCCGCGAGACGGGCGGGCCGGCCTTCGACAGATAGCGTATCCAAGCTCAACGCCTCGCCGGGAACGAACTCGCCGCGAACGGCCACCGCGCTTGGCTCTTCCGTCAAGTGATGCACATCCTCGGGGAGCCGATCCGGGAAGAGAGTGACCGTTCCGTCAAGCCCGAAGGTGATCGGATTAGGGAGGCCCACGGACAGATTGAGTTCGGCTTCGCCGAGTTCAGCCGCATACAGCGAGGCTACGCTCTCAAGGTTGGAAAGCGTGCCCCCGCCCGCGAAACGAACCCTGGCGCCGGTGTCTTCGGGAAGGCGGGCGAGATGCGCCAGCAAACTTCCGGGTCCCGCTTCCGCGACGTCCAAGTCATAGGATAGTTCGCCGGGTTCGCCCAGCAAGCCGAGGGAGAGCGCAATCCGTTCGCTGGGGCCGTCGAGCCTAGCAAATGAAAGGTCCACCCCCAAGCCGTTCCGGTCCGGCGGGGGCGCAACATGGCCATCGATGGAAAAGACCGCGCGTTGTCCGAAAACCGCCTCCTCCATGACCAGCTCGTCCACCGCAATCTGTTCCACATTGATTGATGGCCAGCGATCGGGCAGTTCCGGCAAGTCCGGCGGATCGGGGTCTTCCTCGGTAGGAATCCGATGCCACGTCACTTGACCCACGGTGACCGCTTCGCCGTGGATGCGGCCTTCGAGCAAGGGCAAGCCCCGCCAGCGTACGGCGGCGTCCTCCGCCGTCAGCCACACCCCTTCTTCATCGGTTAGGGTAATCTCGCCCACGCGAATATCGAAAGGCAGCCAGCCGCGGAGGTCCCGCATCTGGATATGGACTCGGGGATGCACGTCCAGCCGGGCGGAGAGCTGCTCGGCTATGATGCGTTTGCCGGGCGGCGTCTGAAAGAAAACCACGGCCAGCACGCCGAGAACCAACACCGCACACATGGCCACGGCGATCCATTTGAGCCCGCGTAGAATGACGCGTTGTGGATTCATCGGTCTAGAAAGCGTGTCCTATGCTAATGTAAAGTTGAAATGGATCGTCAATGCCGGAACGGCGGTTCACGGGCACGGCCACATCGAATCGCAAGGGGCCCATGGGGGTATAATACCGCAGCCCCAAGCCGCTTCCCCACCGCAAGGTGTCCGAGAAGTCAGGAAATTCCCTCTCGAAGGCGTTTCCACCGTCGGCGAACAGCACGAAACCCACGTTATCCGACATGCGGTAGCGCGCTTCCAGGGACATCTCCAACAGAGAACTTCCGCCGGTTGGCGTGTCATTCACCAATGGGCCCACACTCTGATAGCGAAACCCGCGAATCGAGCCGCCGCCGCCGGCATAGAAGCGCTCGTCGGCGGGTATTTCCTCCCGGTCGGCCCCCGCTGCCATACCCAGGGCCAAGCGGCCCGCCAAGACCAGCGACGAGTTGTCGATGACCTGGTAGTACTGTGTCAACACGGTCGAGGACCGCACAAAACCGGGGTCCGAACTGAGCCAATCATGAAAAGGCGCCAGACGCCAGTTAATCCGGCCGCCCGCCGTGGGATCCAACGCGTCGTCCCGCCGGTCCCAGTCCAAGAACATGGGGAGGGAGACAAGGGCGTGCTGACGGGTAACGCGCAATTGCTCGATTTCGGAATACGTGGCCGCGATACCGCCGCCCACGGTAAGGCGGTCCGTCAGGTCCCGTTCGAGCAGCACGCGGCCGCTCACGCTGGTGCTTGTGAACGCATCTGGCGACTCACGCGCCACGCGGGTTCGCGCGCGCAGGGTCTGGTCGGGATGCGCGAAGGCGGGCTTTTCAAAGCCTCCCTCCAGCGCCATGGTAATCTCGGATGCGCGGGCGCTGATATTCAGGCGCTCGCCTCGGCGCAGCAGATTGCGGTGTTCCCAGGAAAGCCGTCCGCCCAAACCTTCATCCGTGCGGTAGCTCACCCCGGCCCGGATGGTGCGGTGTTGGCGCTCACTCAGATACACGCTCACCGGCAACCGCCCCTCTGGGTCAAGATCCGCGCCGGGCTCCACGCGGGCCATCGAAAACAGGTTGGTGCCCGTGAGCTTCTCGCGCGCCTCCCTCAGCCGGGCCGCGTTGAACGGGTCTCCTTCTTGCCAGGGAATCTGGATCCGGGCGAAGTCTTCCCGCACATCCTCGAGGCCCTCGAATTCGACGGGGCCAAACACGGCCGATGGGCCGGGATCCACTCTGAAGTGCACGTCGAGCCGGTTGGTGGCGTGGTCGGCGATGACTTGGCGATCGGCGACTTCCGCAAAGGGATGTCCCCGCATTTGAAAACGCGTCAACAGGCGGCGCTCGGCTTCCAGGACGGTGCGGGTATACGCCCGTTCCCCCTCTTCAAGGCCAAGCGCGCCCGGTTCGGGCAAAGCGAACGCTGGCGGCTCGGCGCCATCGGCCAGGCGGACGCTAAGTTCGCCAAACCGGAAGCGCGGCCCCCGCTGAATGACAAAAGTGAGTATGGCGGGGCTGACCGTGTCATCAACGCGCACGTCCACCTCAGCCGCAAAATACCCTTCCGAACGCAACGCCTGCAGGAACTCGGGCGCGTCCCGCTCGCCCCGCCGCCGCAACAGGGTTATCGTGGCGGGCGGTCGCTCCTGAAGCTCCACTGCGTCCGAGAGCCCGCGCAACCTGTTCAGCAGCGCGTTTTCGACGCCCTCGAATTGCACCTCATAGGGCTGTTGGGCGTTCTGCCAAGCCGTTGCGGAAGACGCCAGCACACACAGCGCCAGCGCGCCCGCCACGTATCCCAAGAACACGCCCGGGAAACGGGAAGGCGCGATCGCTGGGAAGCGGGGGTTCCGCGCGTCCTGGCCCACCATCCTGCTATTGAAAAGTCCCGATTTCATCTATTAAGGATATCACGTCATGGGCCGTTTTTCCGAATCGGCTTGCTTGGATCCCATACGGGGCAACCACAATCAGTGGCTTCTTATGCAGTATAAAACCCCAAATATCTGGTGGCCGTTCCTGTCAACTATTCGGGCGCTGCCAGACGTGCGTATCCACATGACGCAAAACATGAAATCCGTGATTATCGTAAAGTTTGCGCGCGGGGTTGGACGCCAGCACGCCAAGGGCCATGCGGGAATACCCATCCACGCGGAATGCGCGGCCCATGTCGCGCAGCAGGGTCTTGCCGGCCCCGCTCCCCTGGCATTCGGGCGCAACCGCCAGTTGAATAAGAAATCCAACGCCCGGCGCCGCTTGGGCCGCTACAGCCACGCCCGTAAGCTCTCCTTCCCGCTCCAGCACGCGTAGCCAGCCCGGCTCAACCCGGCCGTATCCCCCGTTTTGCGCCAGCGCCAGAAACCGCGCCGCGTTGTCCGGGTCCTGGACTTCCCGGTCGATGTTCCGGGCGGGGTGATCGCGGTATGCGGCCGCGATGATCGCTGCCGCGCGGGGAATATCGTCTTGCGTAAGGGGCCGCGAGGTTTCGGGCTCCCCGGCGGCCCATGGGGCTTCCTCCAGATCAACCCCCATGAGCAGGTGCGGGGCCGTCCAAAAGCCCAGCCCCGTCAGCGCTGGCTCAAGATTCAGTTCGCACAGCGGAAGAAAATGAAACAGGATGCGCTCCGCGCCCGCGCCGCGAAGCACCGCCACGGCCGCGCGCCCAAGGGCTTGTTCATGATCCGCGCCGCGAAAGGGCGTCCGCACGTGAACCAGCCCTACCCGCCCTAGGCCGTCATCCAGCAGCATGAGCAGAAGCCCCGTGCAAGCGCCATCGGGCGTTACGGAGGCAAGCAGGCCCGCGCTCTGGTTCTCCAGATTGGCCTGAAACAACGCCGGGGCCTGCTGACGATACTCCTCGGCCGCCTCCTCCCCATACAGCGCGCCCGTGCCTTGCGCCATCTCCTCAATGAACACGCCGAGTTCGGCGGGCAACTCGTCCAGGGCGATTACGTCCACCGGCTCCTTGCCATCCTTCAACGCCATGGCCCTCCTACGTAGTGTTCAGCATGGGACAGGCGTCCGTAGCCTGTGCCGCTTACCCGAATCCCCTCACTCCACGCGTTCCCCGGCGAACGCCTTGCGCAGGATGTCGAACAGCTCGCTCTCGTCCGGCGCATCCTCGTGTGAAGGGGGCCATGCATGGAACGTGAACCCGTTCGCATGTTCGTTGTACAGATTCAGCAAGCCCACAAGAAACGAACGCTGAGGCTCGGGAATGGGTACTTGCCGGTAGATTTCGTTGAGTCCCGGCGCCTCTTGGCTGTGCACGGCCAGGCCCGTTTCGCGCACGTATTTCTGGAAATCAAACTCTTCCGCTTCGCCATCCCATCGCGGAGCGTAACTGCTCTCGGGCCACTGCGTTAAATAACTGGGCTCGTCGATAAGCGTGTCGTGATGCCCGTAACCGCCGCAATTCAGCACCCAGTTATGGTCATCCCAAGGCTCCCACCTCCCGTCCTTCACCCGCTCAAGCAGAGGCTCCATCACATGGAACGCGCGGGCGCTTATCCCGAGCAGCCGATGGGGATCATGTTCCCGGAATTTCCCGATAAGCTGGGGAACAAACACGTTGAAATACCGGTCATAATCTTCATCCGTCAGATGATTGTGGTGGCGGTGCCCGAAGAAGTGCCACATTTGCCAATAGGCGATCCGGCTCGCAATCTCTTTATCTGCCAAGATGCTGGAGATGAGCCAGTCGAGCCAGTCAAAGAACCGGTCTCCATGGTTCCCATACGTTCCCGCGTCGGGGCCGCTCTCCACTACCACGGGCTCGTTCCAGA
>PUOI01000621.1 GCA_003552765.1 Candidatus Hydrogenedentota bacterium
CCGGCAACGCGGTAAGGCGGCCATCGCCGGTGGCGAGCCAGCACTGGGACGCGCCGGACAATGCGGCGAGAAGCCGCAGTTGGGGACTGTCGAAGAGAACGGTGAAGGCGTTGTATCGTTGAGCGCGCAGTCCTCGGATCAGCCGCAGGCAGGCGCGAACGTAACGGGGGGAATAATGGGGCAGCTCCGTCTCCGCCACGGCATCGGCCAACGCGCTGATCGTCTCTGGCAGTTGGTGTCCCTTGGGAATCCACAGCGTGATTTCAGCGTCCTGCCGCACTTCACACAACGCGTCGAGCACCGCCCGCAAGTCATGGCCCGGGCTGTGAAACACGGCGAAACGGGGCGGTTGAGGCGTCTCGGTCATGGCGCCGCCTCCCTTGCGCCCGCCAGCTTTTCGAGAATGGGGGGATAGTGCTTCACGATGACGCGTTCCCATGCGTATTCTTGCTCCACCCGCCCGCGGCCCGCCGCTCCCATGCGCCGGCGCATCCCGCGATCCGTGATGAGGCGGCGGAGCGCATCCGCCAAGGCGCGGCTGTCCGCAGGCGGAACCAATACCCCCGTCTCTCCGTCCACCACAATCCGCTGCAGGCCCCCTACGCGGCTCGCCACAACCGGCAAGCCCGCTGCCATGGCCTCCACGGCCGCCAGTCCGAAAGGCTCTTCCCAGATGGACGGGACAACGGCGGCGTCCATCTGCTGATACAAGGCGAAGAGGCCCGCGGGATCCCGCCAGCCGGCCGCATGCACTTGGGGCGGGGCGTCTGGCGGCGGTTCGGGTTGCGTCACCCACACCTCGAAATCGTCCCGCTCTGCCGCCAACTCGCGGACCGCGTCGATCAGGATGTGCAGCCCTTTGGCGGGATCGTCCCCCCGGCCAGCCATGAGAATGCTGACCCGCTCTCGCGGCGGGTGTTCGGCAGGCGGGGGGATGTCCGAGAGATCCACCCCGCCAGGGACCTCGATGATTTCCGGGCCGATTCCCTCGAAATGCCGCGCCATGATGGGATTCGACACGATAATGACGCGCGCCTTGCCCAATGCTTCCATCGTCCGGCGGTAATAAGCGGGCGCGTAGGCTTTCGTATCGAGATACTCCTGGATGTACGGCCCTGGACGCGCGCGGGCGATCTCCCGGCCCCGGTAGTGAAGCGTGCAACGGCGGCATATCCCGGGTCCAGCAAGATAGTTTTCCGGACATGGAGCGCCCTCCTTGAACAGACGGAAATCGCGCGGACATGCCCCTTCGTAGGCGTAATAGCGGAGGGCCAGGGGGTAATGGGAGAGGGCGGCGGCCACGTAGGGTTTGAGGAAGAAACCAAAACCCACTATCACGGCGTCCGGCGCCCACGAATCCACCGCCTGCCGCATACGTTCGGCCACCGTCTCTGGGCGGCGGGATTCCGAGCCTGGCGCGGTCTCGGCGGGGAAGGGAAGCGCCGCCGTATCAATCTTCCCACGTTCCCACGAGCCCTGATGGCCCCGGATGAACAGCTTGACTTCGTGGCCGAGGTCCTGGATCCCTTTGATGACGTGAAACAGATCAATCTCCGCCCCGCCCTTAGGCGGCCACGAGAATTGCAGATCAACAAAGGCTAAGCGCATGCGAGATGGGCGTTACCGTTCGATTATCAGGCGGTTGCGTTGTGGCGGCCTATGCCATCACGCGTTCCAACAAGGGCGGATAGTGCGCGTCGATGATTCGTTGCCAGTCGTACTCCGCCTCGGCGATTTCGCGGCCCCGCGCGCCCATGCGGCAGCGCAAGGCGGGATCATCCAGGAGCCGGTCGAGCGCGAGGGCGAGCGCCGTGCTTGAGCCGGGCTCCACAAGGAACCCTGTCTCGCCGTGGCGCACGATGCCCGTCAGACCTCCCACCGCGCTCGCCACGACAGGCCGCCCCGCCGCCATGGCTTCAACAGCGACCAACCCATAGGGTTCTTGCCACGTGCTTGGCACAACCACAATGTCGGCCTCTTGGTATAGGCTCATCATATCTGCATGGCCGCGCCAGCCGCAAGCCCGGTACCAAGGTTTTTGGACAGGGTCCGCGTCCTCCGTCACCCAAACCTCGAAGCCGGAGCGGAACTGGGCCAATCCTTCGGCTGCGGCGATGAGCACGTCCCGCCCCTTCCATGGGCGGTCCGCCCGGCCCGTCATGAGGATGACCGCGCGTTCCCGGGGCGGGCGCTCGCTCAGCGGGATGTGCTCATAGTCAGCCACGGTCACCCCGCCCGGCACGATGCAGACATGCGGGCAATAGCCTTCCAGGCGCTCCTGCGCGAGGCCGTTGTTCACAATCGCCGCGCCGCATTTCGCCAGCGCCTCCACAAACAGGCGATGGTAAGCGGGGTGAAGCGTCCCGGCGCGCGGCGCCTCGCCCGTATAGGGAGGGACTTCCGTGGCCTGAAGGTCGGCTTTCCAGTGTTGCACGGCGCATTCCCGGCACACGTTAGGCGTTCGCAGAAAATCGTTGAGGCAGGTCTGTTCCCACTTGTACAGGAGGCAATCCCGAATACACAAATGCTCGTACATGTAGTATCGCGTTATGAGGGGGTAGTGGGAAAGCGCATGCAGGACGTGGGGCTTGAAGTGCCGGCCGAGTCCCACGAACACGAGGGATGGCGCCCATGCATCCACTTCGCTGCGAATGCGGCCGCATAGCCCGTGTGGCGTTAGTTCGGTCCATTCTTGCGGAAGGGGCGTGGCGGGGAAAGGCAACGTTGCGGGGTCAAACGCGCTGAGGCGCCAGAAGTCGGGGTGAACCAGGGCGAAGAGATGGACCTGATGGCCTTGGTTTTGGAGCCCTTGGATGGTGTGGTAAAGATCGACTTGAGCGCCCCCGGTAGGAGGCCAAGCGAATCCCAAATCGACAAACGCTATCCGCATCGGCTACGAGACTGCCTTTCCGCAAGAAGCTGAATCATTCCAGGACGAGGGGCAGGTCCTCATCATCGCCGGGGCATGCGAAGGCCGCGGGCTTCCATCTTGTCCACCTCGCCGGGCATGGGGACGCGCCGGAGACGGGTGGTGAGCCAGCATCGCCAAAAACGCAATTGCCCCTGAACAATGCGCCATCCCAGCACCGCCATGGCGGGGAGCAGACGTGTGGGCAAGGCGATGATCAAGTTTTGATACGACCAGCACTCCGCCCGGCGCGCCCCGCTCAGCCCCGCCACAAGGCGCAGTCTCGGGCTTGGATACATCACCACGAAAAGGTCGAGCCGCGCTTCCCGCAATGTCCGGGCGAGGTCCCATAGCTTGCCGGGCTTCCGGATGGAGTACGTCTCGTGAGGCTGCTCCAGCACCTCGTCGGCGTAGGCCGCTTCCTGCTCGCTAACGGTTTCTCCCTTGGGGATCATTACCACAAGGCGGGCGTCGGGGTAGCGCCGCCGCAAATGATGAAGCCGGGTGGCGTATCCCCAGCCCTGGCTCCGAAACGCACAGATACGTAACGCGCCGCTCATGATGTCACCTGCTCCAATAACGGGAGATAGTAGGCTTCCACGATATGCTCCCAGTCGTATTCGTTTGCCGCGGTTTCACGGGCCCGGTCGCCCATGCGCGCGCATTCCTCGGGATTGTCCAGCATGCGTTCAAGGATCAATGCGAGTTCCGCGCTCGAATTCGCCTCGAACAGTTCGCCCGTCTCGCCGGGGCGCACGATCTCTTGCAACCCTCCAATCCGGCTCGCCACCACGGGCCGGCCGGCGGCCATTCCTTCCACGGCCACCCGCCCAAAGGGTTCGGCCCATACGCTGGGAACCACAACAATGTCCGCCTCCCGGTACAGATCCATCGTCTCCCCCTGGCCTTGCCAGCCACACGCCTTGAACCATGGCTCTTGGAAGGGGTCATCGTCTCCCGTGACCCATATCTCGAAATCCGAGCGATAACGCGCCAGGCCCGAGCCCGCGTCCGCCAGCACTTGCATGCCCTTCAGCGGATCCGTGGTGCGTCCGCTCATGAGAATGACCTTCCGTTCCCGGGCGGGCTTGTCGCGCAGGGGGAGATACTCGCGCTCCTTCACCTTCACCCCGCTGGGTATCACGCGCACCACCGGGCAATAGTCGTCGATGCGTTCTTTCGCCATGGCGTTGTTGACCACGGCCGCCCGGCATTTCCCCAGGGATTCCACGAACAGGCGATGGTAACGCGGGGTAAGAACGCCGGCGTTCGTCAAGTCACGGATATCCGGCGGCGTATCGCTTTGTTTAAGCCAGTCTTCCCAGAAATCCACCGTGCACTTGCGGCATACATTGGGCGTGCGAAGAAAATCGTTCAAGCAGGTCTCGTAATCCTTGTACAAACACCCGTCGCGTATGCACAGGTGTTCGTACAGGAAATAGCGCGATATGATCGGGTAGTGGGCAAGCGCTTCGATGAGATAGGGTTTGCAGTACCGCCCAAATCCCATGAAAACCACGTCCGGACGCCAAGCGTCCACTGCTGGCCGGAGCCACTGGCATAAGCCGCGCGCAGTGGTCCGCGCCCAGTTCATTGTTACGGGTTCCGAGGGAAAAGGCAGCGCCTCCGGTTCATATCCCGCGTGATGCCAGAGGTCGTCATATACGGGGGCGAAGAGCCGGACCTCATGTCCAGCCTGGCGCAGCCCTTCGATCGTGTGAAACATGTTGGCCTGCGCTCCGCCGATGGGCGGCCAGGAGAACCACAGATCTACAAAAGCGATACGCATAGTGGCGGTGTTTGGCTACCTGAAAGTTAATTGCGTCACGGGCCGGGGGTTACATGTGGCCTTGCACACCGTACCACTGGCTCCCCCCGTGATCAAGGTGCAGCACAGGCCCTTCGAGCCAGGTCACGGGGCCGAAGTGGTCTCTCATGGCGATGGCGAATTCCCAATCGGCGCCTTCAAAATGTTCATATTCGTTGTAGCGCACGGTTTCAAAACACTCCCGCCGCACGCATTGGCAAAAGCCCACGGGAACCGTCCCCTTATCCCGGAATTCGCCCGGCCCCTCCATCACCTGTTCCCAGCATTCCCATGGCCGAAGCGCGCCCAACAGGATCTGCGCCGTCGTGTCGCGGGGGAGCATCTTCCGGCCCTCGGGACCAGCGAATTTTTGGCCGGGCTCCAGGGTTAGCAGACGCGCCATCAGGTCCGGCGGCAACACAACGTCCGAATCCAGGATCATGACCCATTCGCCCGAAGAACGTTCGACGGACTCGTTGATGATGAGTCCCTTCGAGTTGGCGTTTTGGGGAGGAAAGGCGGAGCGCACAATGCGTAAGCCGGGATAGGTCCACGCCACCGAGTTCAGCAAATCATCCGTGGCGTCCACGCCGGGAATGTAGCCTATGACGACTTCGATATCCGTCAGAGGGATGCCTTCTTGGTGAACGAGGGACAACAGCACGGCCTGCAGCCGCCGGGTAAAGCGCGTGCTGACGACAACCACGGATACGCGGGGTTGCGTCGCGGGCGCAGGCTCCTCCTTGAGGTCTTCCCAAACGCGAAGGTTTTGGGTGCACACCGCCTCGTCAATGTTCCAGAAGCTAAGGCGCAATTGGGCCACCGTCGGCAGCCGGACCGGGACGTAAAACGCCCCCACGAATTCCACCGGCTGCATGGGGACGCCGTCGCGAAGCAGCACGAAGCGGCCGTCTTCCTTCACATGGAGCGTGATGAGGTGGCTGAACGCATCCATGGGACACACAACCCGCACGGAGCGGCCAATGGCGAACCCTACATAATCGGCAATGCCGCCCCCGGCGGTCACCGCCACGGTAAACGGCGCCTTGCACCAATGCAACGAAGAGCTTTGCACTTCGCCCGCCGTGACCGAGTACCAGCGTATGGCGCCCGGCATGCGCACATGGTAGGCGTTTTCGCGCCATATCTCTTCCCGGGCGAACACGCGGGTAGGCGGCGTGTTGATGACAAGCTTGTTCGCCTCGTCCGCGAGTTCCGCGCTGAGGACCGGGGTGTTGAGGCGGACTTCGTCGATGGCGTCATAATGCTTGGGCTGATCGGCGGTCAGGGTAAAAGGGGATGCGACATCATCGCCCTCTTGGGCGATCACGTCCAACGCCGGCGCCACGGCGCAAAAGACCTTCGTCTTGCGGCTGCATATCCGGCGCAAGGCGCATTTGGCACACGCGGGCCCCATGCGGGCACGCCGTTTCCTTTCGCGTTGATCCGGCTCCGGGTTTGGACCCGCGTCAACGAACGGGTCGTACGCCCGCGGCCCGTTTAGCACGCCCCGTTCCCGGCCGGCGAGCATCGTCTTTCGGACAAACAGCACGACCCGCCATAGGAACTGGTGCTTTTGGACAAGCCATATCAGGATCCAGTCATTCAGGGCGCTCCGCAGATAGGTGTATTGCGCCAGAAACGCCGTGACCATGGTGCGGCCGGCGGCCGGCGGCAGCGCATAAAGCTTCTGCCCCAATTCGTACGGCAAGCGGGCGTACTGCTGATGATCGCGGAAGAACAAGGCGCTGTTACCCGCCCGGCCGCGGTTGTCCTCGCTCACGTGGCACAAGGGTAAACCGTAGAGCGTGGACTCGATACCCGCATCGGCAAACGCCTTAGCGAGGCGGTTCATCGCCGCCACCGTGGCTTGGGCGGTTTCCCGATCACGCATGGGCCGGGGGGTGGGCAGAAACGGATCGGCCAGCGTCACCACAGCCGCCACTACGCCCGCCTGTGCCGCGTCCCGCGCAAACGCCTCAGGCTCGAAATCTTCCGGAAACGGCGGCTGCACCTGCAATCGCACGGGCAGACCGGCCGCGCGCGCGGCCGCGAGCCACTCCGAGTAATGCGGCATCTCCACACCCGGCATGGCGAGGTGCACATCGAGAAGCCCCCGCTCCTTCAAACGGCCCAGATCGGGCGGGGGACCGGCGGCGTCCGTCCGCACGGAGGTCGCCAAGTGGAGCGGCACGGTGATCCGGGTGTCGTACACATCGGCGGCAAAACGGACGATATCCTCAAGGCAAGCGGGCGCCGCCCCATGGAAAAGAAGATCGATCTTCTCCATCTTATACACCACCCGGTTGAGGCGTAAGGCCCGGGCCACGCCGAGAAAACTAAGCGGCTTCCCTCTTCGATTGTGCAGGGGAACCAGCCCTCGGACCGGCGGTATGCGTTCATCAAGTGGTACGGTTTTCACGGGTAGTCGCCAAAACTCCTGGAAGGCTTACGCCGGGTCAAAACGGGCGCTGGAGAAGACGCCACGGGATTGGGCAAAACGGGCGCGGCGTCAAGGCGTGACTATAGCCAGTCCTTCCCTTGTCTGTCAAGGCAGAGGCCGCCTATCAACAGCCGGGTAAGGCGGTGGGGGAGAGGCCGTTCCCCGCGGCAGTGTTGTTGCGCCGCCGATTGCAAGCCGCCGCGCTCTCGTTGCGCCGTGGCGTGAGATGAAGCCATGCCTCACGCCAAGCCGCGAAGGCGCAAAGAACGCGCTTACATGCACGGGGCCGGCAAGGAACCGCCTCAACTTCGTTGGCACAGAGGGCGCCATATCAAACACGCCACAAAAGGCCAGCTACACAACCTCGCTATCTCTATACGGCTAGGAATTATGTCGCACTGTCACAATTGCAATGATATCCTATAAGTTTGCATCCAACCCAGATCATAATAACCCACCAGACCACTATCATACTCGACTCCATGGCGGCTCTTAAGAACTCCTCGCTCAGCATAAATTGCCGCATAGACACTGACTCAAATGCAGAAGCCATAGGTATTTCCGTCACGATCTGTCTCAACAGAGCATCTTCATGATGCAGGTTGTCACCTAATAGCGCAAAAACCATTATCGCTATATAAACCAATCTTTTTCGAAAAACATTCTCGTATACTGTGGCAAATAACAACACGGGAACACCCACAGCATACACGATGTTCCATATTCCTCTACCGTATAGATCAATCCAAAAATAGGACAACCGCAACACCGACAATGTAGCAAAGACGCCAATTAACGTGATGTGCGAGGTCTTTGTAGTCATGTTAAGCTCTCCTTGTTGAAGTTGTGATCTTCAGAGATGTCCTGTTAGGCACATCAAGCCCCTCGTAAATCCATCGCGCCCTCTCTGCCAACGGAATGTTCACCGCCCGGCGTCCCCTCGAATGTGGCGCCGTAGAGCGTGTATTCGCGGTCCCACTGCTCGGTTCCGAACTGGTTGCGCACGGAGCGCGTCGAGCCCAGGTGGTCCTTGAGCAGGTATTCCGGCGTCCCCGTGCCCGCGCTGGAGCCTGCGATTTGCGCCAGCACGCTACCGCCCAGCC
>PUOI01000268.1 GCA_003552765.1 Candidatus Hydrogenedentota bacterium
AAATGGGGGTTGAGCTTGGGCGCCTGGGCGATAATGGTGCTGTCGATGTTCACCAGCGTGTATCCCGCTCCGTGAATCATGCGCATCGCGGCCCGCAATAGGTCCAGGCTGTCCGCATCTTTGTGAGCGGGATCCGTGTCGGGAAAGAGTTGTCCGATGTTGCCGAGAACGGCCGCGCCCAACAGCGCGTCGATGATGGCGTGGGTCAGCACATCGGCGTCCGAGTGCCCGGCCAGTCCCTTGGCGTGGGGCACGGGCATCCCTCCGAGTATTAGGGCGCGCCCGGCTTCCAGGCGGTGCAGGTCGTAGCCTTGTCCAATTCGTATGTTCGTCATACCGAGAGCAGCCTTTGCGCCATGGCAAGGTCGTTGGGCGTGGTTATCTTGAAGTTTGCCGGGGAACTCTCAATCAGTTTCACCGGCGTTCCCGTCCGCCGGGCCAAAGTGGCGTCATCGGTGGCGAAATACCCTTCCCGGGCCGCCAGGTCATGCGCGCGCACGATGACCTCTTTGCGGAAAATCTGGGGCGTCTGACAGGCCCACAACCGGCTGCGGTCCGGCGTGGCCTCCAGAAATCCCTCGCCGTCACCAACCAGGATGGTGTCCACACAACGCGTGGCCGCCGTGGCGCCGCCCCAGCGCCATGCGGCTTCGATGCCATCGCGGATGACCGCTGGCTCGACAAAGGGGCGGGCGGCGTCGTGGATAAGCACGAGCTGGGTGTCTTCCGCGAGCGCCGCGAGGCCGCATGCCACGGACGCCTGACGCTCTTCCGCGCCATCGGCCAGCGTGAACGCATGCCCGGGAAAGGCTTCCTCCAGCATGCGCGCCACGTGGTCCCGGAACGAGGCTGGCGCGACGATGATGGCCTCGTCCATCACGCCCGCCTCCCGAAGCCGGTCTAGCGTATGCGCCAGCAACGGCCGGCCGGCGATAGGAATAAGGGCCTTGGGAAGATCCGCGCCTAGGCGCGCGCCCATTCCGGCCGCGGGCACAATGCTCTGGGTCTTCAAGGCCGTGCTGCTGGTCATCCCATTGCTCCCCAAAGGACGGCGCCCGTTGCTACGGGTGGATCACGGAAGGTAAGACGCGGCTGAGCATTAGAGGGCGCTCCGAAAGCGCGTGAAAATGATGCGCCCGGCGGTCGTTTGCAGCACGCTGGTGACAACCGCGGACACGGCGTGGCCCACATGGTCCTTCCCGCCATCCACGACCACCATGGTGCCGTCGTCCAAATAGCCTACCCCTTGGGAGGCCTCTTTCCCCACCTTCACGATCTTGACGTGCATCTCTTCGTCGGGCAAGACCGCGGGTTTCACGGCGTTGGAGAGGTCGTTGATGTT
Organism: Candidatus Hydrogenedentota bacterium; assembly: GCA_003552765.1. Classification (GTDB taxonomy): domain Bacteria; phylum Hydrogenedentota; class Hydrogenedentia; order Hydrogenedentales; family SLHB01; genus SKRY01. The sequence goes on from PUOI01000268.1 coordinate 1,343, forward strand.
CAACACGGTGACGCCTTCGATGCGCGCGACCTTGTTGAGATTCAAGTCGTTGGTGAGGATCTTGGCGCCATACTGCTGGGCGAGGTGGACCAGTTTGCTGTCGACCTCGGCCACCTCCGGGGGGTTGTCTTCCACGACCTGCACATCGACATTGTGTTTTTCCGCGGACTCTTGAATGGTCTTCAGCAGGTCGAGACCGCGGCGGCCACGCGCGCGGCGCAGGTCGTCCGCGGAATCGGCGATGTTCTGCAGTTCGTGGAGTACAAAGCGGGGGATGATGAGGGTGCCCTCGATGAAGCCCGTCTCGCAGATATCGGCGAGGCGCCCGTCGATGATGACGCTGGTGTCCACTATCTTGGGGTTGCCGTTCTCGAAGTGCCTCTTCTTGACCGCCCGGATGAGGGAGTCCCAGTTGGAGGCGCGGGTGAGGCCGAGCGTGATGCCGACATACCCAAAGACCAGGACCAGCGTGGCCACGAGCAGGTTGTGGATTGCCGTGTCCTGGATGTTGAGGACAAAGGCGATCAAGTACTGACTGGCGACATAACCCAGCACCATGGCTATGACCACGGAGACAAGTACGGGCATGATCCGCTCGAAGAGGTCCTGGGTGATAAAACGCAATGCATAGAGGACCAGGCCGCCTATCCCCATGCCGCTCACGGTTCCCACGGCGACCCACGTCCAGTAAAGGACGCTTCCGTCCTCCGCGGCGTCGCGTTCGGCGAGGATATAGGCCGCCCACGCGTAGCCCATGATAGCGCACGCCACGATGAACAGCAGCCGTATAATATTATTCACCATGCAACCCCACCTACATTTTACCGCAACGCCGGAACGAGACCGCCCCTCCGTACCCCTTCGTGTCCGGTTACCGGTCCAGATTCATGCTTTCGATACATGCGTACACCAGGCGGCTCATAATGGGTTCAATACTATTCGCCGTAGCAATGATGCGGTCGATATCGACTGGCTGGAGGGCCTCGGGAAAGCATTCGTCGGTAACGGCCGAGAAACCGAGGACCTTTAGGCCGGCATGGACCGCCACAATGACTTCCGGCACCGTGCTCATCCCCACGGTGTCCGCCCCGAGAAACCGCATGAACCGGTACTCGGCGCGGGTCTCAAGACATGGCCCCGGACAGCCCAGGTATACACCGCGGCGCAGTTTGACGCCCAATTCGAGGGCCTTGGCCTCCGCCAACTCAATCAGCTCCCAGCTATAGGGCTCGGACATGTCCGGGAACCGGGGCCCCAAGCTGTCGTCGTTCGGCCCAATAAGGGGATTATCCCCCATGAAATTGATGTGATCCGTGATGAGCATGAGATCGCCGGCGCGAAACTCGGGATTGAGTCCGCCCGCCGCGTTCGACACAATCAGGGTGCTCACCCCAAGGGCTTGCGCGATACGCACGGGAAACGTGACTTCTTGAAACGAATAGCCCTCGTAATAGTGAAAACGCCCCGCCAACGCCACCACGGGCTTCCCCGCCAGGTGGCCCAGCACCAGCTCCCCCGCATGGGCGTCCACCGTGGTGCGGGGGAAATGGGGGATGTCATCGTAGCTGATGCGGGCGTCCGCCTCAAGCTGTTCGGCGAGTCCGTTCAACCCTGTGCCTAGGATAATGGCCGCTTGGGGTTCAATGGAGCTGTGTTTTCGAATGGTCTTGATGGCTTCGTCGATCTTGGCGCGCAATTCCGTCACAACAACTTCCTTTTGCTATGTTAACCATCCGCCCCGGCCCGCAGGCGTCTTTCCACCTCATCCGGACGCAAGCCCACTATCGAGACGGTTTTATCTCTAGACTTGAGGCCCCCAACCACGGCGATGTCCCGTTTCGGCGCGCCCAAAAGCCTGGCCAGATAGGCGATAAGGGCGGCGTTTGCCTCCCCATCCTTTGGCTTTTCCGTGACCGCTAGGCGCACCCCTCCGCCCGGGATAAGCCGGATGGCGCGCCTTGAGGCGCCGGGCTGCACCCGAATTCGCAGCAGAACAGACCCGTCTTTTCCCTCTTCGAGGCTGAGTGTATCCACGGTCTTCCAGGTCCCCCGCAAGCCGGGCCAACCGGCGCTCAGAGTTCCTGTGTGACCCGCTCGCTGTAGATGCCCATGCGGCGATATTTCTCCTGCCGCGATTCGAGGGACCATCCGCCGTTCTTGATGTGGTCCAGGAACAACTCCAATTCCTCGCCGATGCTCTCGGCCGCGGCATCCGGGTCGCGATGCGCGCCCACCGATGGTTCGCGAATAATGCGGTCCACAATGCCGAGATCATAGAGATCGTCTGCGGTGACGCGAAGGGCGGAGGCCGCCATCTCTTTCTTCTCGACGTCTCTCCACAGGATTTCGGCGCAACGCTCGGGCGGACAGATCACGTAGATCGCGTGCTCCATCATGGCCACGGTGTCCCCCAAGGCGATGCCCAAGGCGCCGCCGCTTCCCCCTTCGCCGATGACTACCGTGAAGAAAGGCGTGCGCAATTGCATCATGGCCAACAAATTGGTGGCGATGGCCGAGCCCTGTCCACGCGCCTCGGCTTCAATGCCGGGATGGGCGGCGGGCGGATCGACAAACGTGACGATGGGCATCCGCCAGCGTTCGGCAAGCCGGAAAAGACGCAACGCCTTCCGGTACCCCTCGGGATGGGCCATGCCGAAGTTGCAGGCCACTTTCTCCTCGGTCGTCACGCCCTTCTGTTGGCCCACCACCATGACGGACTGGCCGCGAAACCGGCCGATGCCCCCCACCACGGCGGGATCATCGCCCATCAGGCGGTCGCCGTGGAGATCCACGAGGTCGTCCAGGATGCGGTTCGTGTAGTCCAACATGCGGGGCCGCAACGCGTGCCGGGCCAATTGCACCCGCTGCCAGGCCGTCATGTTTGAGAATACGGCCTCGCGTTCGCGCTGAAGTTCTTGCTGGAGTTCTTGCCGCTCTTGATCCGACTCGGCCTGCTCCACATGGTTTTCTAACTCAATAATGCGGCGCTCAAAGGATAGGCTCTGGTCCACGCCGCTCTGGGTTTTCTCTTTTGCGTCAGCCACGGATTGACGCTCCTTTTTGATTTGGGCGGCCCGAAAGCCGCCACATCACTTCCTGCCTTTCCAAAGGATTACGCGCAGTATAACAGAATCGGAGAAATGTTTACACCTGTTCGTCAACCGATCCGTCACAATACCCCCCACTTAGTGATACAAGTTGAACAACAAAAGTTCCATCCCCAGCGGGTGTTGCGTCCGGCCCATCACATGCCGGCTCCGCATGGCGCGAACGCGTGCGTTTTGGCCTGTTAGGACCCCTCGGGCGGCCCGGCCTGAAGCACGGCGAAACGCCAATTGAACAAGCCAACGGCCATGTCGGGCGATGGGTTGTCCGGCTGAAGCTCGTATTCCAGCGCGATGGGGCCGTCGAACGCCACGGCGCGCAGCGCGTTCGCCAGCGCGCTCAAGTCCATGTCCCCCTCGCCGACAATGGTCTCGCCTTCGCCGTATTCCCAATCCTTGAGGTGGAGCGAATGCACCCGCTCGCCCAACGCCTCCACGACCTCGTGCGGTTCCTCTTGCGAGCGGATCACGTGGCCTGTGTCCACACACGCCCCGATATACGGATGCCGCCCTTCCACTGCGGCCAGGGTGTCGGCCACTGTGTCGTAATTCGACTCGGGACCGTGATTGTGGATGGCCACCTTTATGCCGAACTCCTCGACCAACTCCTCCAGCAAATCGAAGCTGTCGAGATCGGGGTGCGCCACCAAAATGCCGATGCCCATGTCATGCGCGAATTCGAAGATGGGCCGCGCTTGCGCCTCGTCAGCCGTCAGCGTAACGACCCCAAAAGCCACGATGTCCACTCCGAGCGCCTCGGCCTTTTCCCGCACTTCATCGCGTTCGGCTTCGCTCAGGTCCGGTCCCATTCCCACATCATGATTTGGGCTGAGCTGTTGACCGGGATTGGCCTCGAACTCCGTCATTCCCAGCGCCCTGGTCTGCTCCAGCGCCTCGAAAAGGGTGAAGTTCCGGAAACTGAAGGCCTTGCCCGCCTCCGTCCATGCTTCCCCGGCTTGCGCCAGGCCAGCCCCGCCCGCCAGCGCCGCGATTATCACAAAGGCCATGGTCTTGACGAAAAACGCCCCTGTCTTGCTCATGTCTGATTCTCCCTTCTGATTGTTATTCCTTTCGGTCAATCAGCAACAGTGCTTCAGTTACGGGACTAGTGTCGCTCCTAGTGTCGCTCAAGCCTAAATCTATTAACCGCCTAGGTGAACTCGCTAGGAGGTGGCATGGCCTTCCAGGCCATGAATCACGGGCTGGAAGCCCGTGCCACTTCACCGCACAAATTGGAGACTATCCACAATTCAAAGACGGACAGAGCACTAGTGCCTCTTCAGCCCTTAATTTGTGGATGCCCCACCCCCCCGCCGTCATCCCCGCAAAAGGGACTTTCCAAAAACTCGTCGGCAGCGGTCACAGCAGCCCCGTTCACAAAGGTTCTGCGACCCCTAAAGGGGTCGGTATTGGGTGTATCTGATTCCTGGGGTATCGCGCGCTGCGCGCGCTTCAACCCCAGGCTACTATCTGTGACCCCTTTGGGGTCTTTAGATGTTCCCCGACGCATGGAGACGAGGGTGCAGCGTTCCTTGTGAATTCCAACTGCAGCCAATCGCGGGGCGCAAAGCCGCATTTTTCACAACTTAAGAACTCGGGAGGCGCTAGCCGCGCAAATGCCCGGCGATTATTGCGCGCAGATCGGAGATAACGAGGGCCTCGCCATGATCCTGGCCAGCCCAGAAAAATGCATCGTCCCAGGTGTGCATGCCGGTGAAACGGCTTTCCGTGATGGGTTCCATCCGGCGAATGGCGCCTTTCACGTCGATTCCGCGGCGGGGCGTGCATAAGAGATCGGGCCCATGCTCGGCCAACGGCCCTTTATAAATTTCGTCCCGTCGCCAGACGCGCTCAAAGATGGGCGCCCCATGAAGCGTGATTTCGTCGAGTTCGCGCCGCAACTCCGCAATCAAGCCGGGCGCTTCCTCTTCGGTTACGGGACCGTTGGGGAAGCGATCCTTCCGATGGAGGTATACGCGGCCAGGATCCAATGCGAAGGCGCGCGATTCCGGAGCAATATCCGCGTAGGATTCCGGGGGTTCTTGGGTGAAGGCGAGATACCCTTCCTCCCTGAGCCACGCGTTCAGATTAAATTCGCGTTCCAACTGGCAGAACCCGTGATCCGACAACAGGAACAAGCCGTCGGGATCTTCTGTCCCATAGAACTGTTCCACCCAGCGCCGCAGGAGCGCGTCGCAGCGGTTGTAGTACGCGCGGGCGCGCTCGGTCTCCACGTCTTCGCCTTCGCACGAGGGCCAGTGGAAATGTTGGAGGCGATCCGTGCCGGTGATCACAATCTCGGCGAAATCCCAGGCCTCCTGGCTCAAGAAGTGGTCAACCGCCTTTTGGCGCGCGTCCAGGCAGGCGTCGAGTTCGGCGAACAGTCTGTCTGGATCCTCGTGACAGCCCTGCGTTTCCACGTCAATCTTGTAGTTCATGGCCTGCAACGGGGGTAAGGCTTCCGGCGGCGCGGCGGCGCGCTTGAGGTCCACCGCCACGAAGCCAGAAACGATCGCGCCCGGAATGGAGCGCACGGGATAACACCCCGGCTGATTGATGACCAGACAGCGCTTACCGTCGCGCCCGAGTTCATCCCACAGGGTGTCGCCCCGCACATCCGGAAACGACGGAAAACGCATTGCGTATGAGCCGGACTTCAGGTCGGTGAAGCCGAACACGCCGTGCTCGCCCGGATTGGCCCCGGTCATGAAGCTGGTCCAGTTGACGTTGGACACCTCGGGCAGGCACACGCGCACTTGATGCAAGGCCCCCCCGGCAAACACCTCGCCCAGGAACGGCATGGTTCCATCCCTGGCGAACCGCTCGATTAAGGGTTTTGGCACGCCGTCGAGCCCCAGAACGAGCGCGCGGCGCTTCTTTTTACGGCGAAATAACATGGCGGGATGGTATCACACGAAGCCCCGAAATTCATGTCCGCGCCCGTTCGCTCCCGTCCTCGAACAAGCGCCCGCGGGCGGCCTTACCGCAGGAAGTTAAACGTCCAACGAATGCGCAGATTGGTGTCGCTGTATATTTGGGGAACCTCGAAGGGGAACGGCTCAAATGGCCCGGCTTCCTGGATCGCTTCTCGGGAAAGACCGGCGAAGGTGGACGACCTCCCCTCGTCGATTACGCGGACGTACGCCACTTCGCCGCTGGGTTCGATGGCGCATTCGATGACCGTGCGGGTAGGGGTTGTGCCCTGGTAGCGCAGGTCCATTGCCGTACGCCACCGATTCTCGACCTGGCGGCGCACTTCATTCAGATACGGAGCGATGTCATCTTCCAGGGCTTCGAAGCTTAGGAAGCCTTCGCCCTCTATGCCGCCGCCTTCCCGGCCCCGCGTCTCTCCAACCGGGCTTTCTTGTTCGGAGAGGTTGCCGGGTTCGGCCTGCGCAATGTCAAGCGACTCCGAATCCTCCCGAATCTCGTGAATCTCTTCGTAAAGTTCGTCCAACTCCTCGGCCCGCTCCGTTTCGGGGTCCATGGCGTCCACGGGCCGGTAATCCTCCAGGATTTGGTCGATCTCTTGCTGGAGCCGCGCCACCTCGCGGCCGCGTTCCGTGTCTGGATCAGGCCGCTGTATATCCAACAGATCATAGGAATCCAGAATCCTGTCGACCTCTTCACGGAGTTCGTCGATACTGGTGTCACGCGCCAGCTCTTCGGGTTCCGGTTCCGGCTCTGGCTCAGGTTCAGGCTCGGGTTCCGGCTCAGGCTCAGGCTCAGGCTCGGGTTCGGGTTCAGGTTCGGGCTCAGGCTCAGGCTCGGGTTCAGGCTCGGGTTCGGGCTCCGGCTCCGG
>PUOI01000317.1 GCA_003552765.1 Candidatus Hydrogenedentota bacterium
ATGACACAGGATTCCACCTCTTTCGGCCGCGGGAATAGCGTTCCCCCTGATCCCACGGGCAATGTCGCGGAGCAGCGTCCCCTGATCGAAGTGGGGATGGATGGCGGGATCCGCTCCTGGAACTTGGGGGCCGAGCGTGTGTACGGGTACGCGGCCGGGGAATTGGCGGGCCGGTCCATCCTTGAACTGATGCCGCAGGAAAAGGCGGTCGCCTTTCGGCAGCACATGGAGCGGCTCAAGCGGGGGGAATCCTTTCGCCACTACAAGACCGTCCATCTCCGCAAGAACAAGCCCCCCATTGATGTCTCCGTGAACATGGAGCCGAAACGGGATCTCGATGGCGAGATCCGCTCCGCCCTCCTGGTAGTGCAACCCCTCGACAAGCCCAAGGGCATTCACAAGGTGCTCTGGGAAAGCGACGAGTGGACCCGCGCCATTGTCGAGACCGCGGTTGACGGGATCATCACCATCGATGACTACGGGCGGATCGAGTATTTCAATCCGGCGGCGGAGCGGCTCTTCGGGTATAAGGCGGGGGAGGTTCAGGGCGAGAATGTGAACATCTTGATGCCCTCGCCATACCGGGAGGAGCACGACTCCTATCTCGCCAATTACCGCAGGACGGGCGCCGGGAAGATCATCGGGATCGGCCGGGAACTGATTGGCCGCCACAAGGACGGCACGGTGTTTCCCATCGAGTTGGCCGTGAGTGAAGTCCGCATGGGCAACCGGCGGCTTTTCACCGGTATTGTTCACGATATTAGTCAGCGCAAGCAGGTGCAGCAAGAAAAAGAGCGGGTCTTGCGCGACTTGAACAAGCGCAATATCGAAACCACCTGCTTGTATCGCGTGGGCGAGGTGGTCCGGTCGCGCGAAATGCTCAGCGACATCTTCCGCGAGGTGGTGAAGCTTGTGCGTCCCGCCCTTCTCTATCCCGATATCGCCCGCGTTTGCATCACCTGCGACAACCAAGTCTATCGCACCGCCGCCTTCGACGAAACCCCGTGGAACATTTCGGCCTCCATTATGGTGACGGGCCGCAAACGGGGAGATGTCGAGGTGTATTACCTGGAGGAGCGGCCTCCGCAGGAGCATGGACCCTTTCTGGGCGAAGAGAAGGATCTCATCGAGGCCATCGCCCGGACGCTGGGGGAACTGATCGAGCGCCGGGAGGCCGAGTCCAAGGTCATTCAAGCCTCCAAACTGGCGTCGATAGGCGAGCTGGCGGCGGGCGTGGGGCATGAGATAAACAACCCCGTGAATTCCATTATCAACTGCGCGGACATCATCATCGAGATGACGCCGGCGGACTCGCAAGAGCGGCAATTCGCGGAACTGGCCCGCTCGGAAGCCGAGCGCATCGCCAAGATCGCGCGCGACCTCTTGATGTTCAGCCGCCAGGACCGGGAAACCCACAGCCAGGCGCGTCTGTATGACATCGTGGAATCGGTCCTCTCGCTGACCCGGAAGAAGATCGCCAAGTCCAACGTTGAACTCGAAGTGGACATCCCCGAGGACTTGCCCGAGCTTAACTGCCGCAGCGAACAATTGCAGCAGGTGATCATGAATTTGATCATCAATGCGCTGTACGCCCTGGACGAGCGTTTTCCCAAGGGAAACCCCGAGAAGAAATTGTGCATCCGGGCCGTCCGCATGGAATATATGGGCCGTTCTTTTGTCCGGATCACGGTCGAGGACTTCGGAAGCGGCATCGAACCCGCCCACGTCGACCGGCTTTTTGACCCGTTCTTCACCACCAAGGGCCGCGACCGGGGGACAGGGCTCGGGCTCTCGGTCTCGGATGGGATTGTAAAAGATCACGGAGGAACGATATCGGTGGAGAGCGAACCCGGCCGGTTTTCCCGGTTCCACGTGGATCTCCCCCTGGATAGCGAGGCCGTTGACACGGGAACGCGCGCGGAATGAATACTGCCGATTCGCAAGAGACAACCCAGGTGCTTGTGGTGGAAGACGAGGCCGTGCTTCGGCTGACGTTTGCCCAGTTCCTCAAGAACAAGGGGTACGCCGCGGTGACGGCCGCGGACTATGGCGAAGCGATGGAATGCATCCGCCAGCAGACCTTTGACGTGATCGTGACCGACATCCTGTTGCCGGGCAAGAACGGCGTGGACCTCTTGCGAACCATTCGGGAAGAAGGGATGCGCTGTCCCGTCATCATGATCACCGGGGAGCCCAACGTGGAAACCGCGGCGGAGGCGGTTCGCCTTGGCGCGTTCGATTACATCTCCAAGCCGGTAAAAGGGGATACCTTGACCCGCACCGTGCGCCTGGCGCTGGAAAGCAAGCGCCTCGGGGAGGAGCGGGACGCATACGCCGCGCGCGCCAGCCAGTACCACCGGGAGCTAAACGCGATCTTCAACAGCGTCCGGGATGGACTTATCACCGTGGATGCCGACATGCGTATTCGCCAGGTCAACCAGGCGGGCATGGAGATTCTGGGTATCGAAGAGGGAGTGGAAGGACAGCCCTTCCAAGAGTTTCTTCCCGGCGAGCTGCAACCGGCTCAGCAAGCCCTGGAAAAGACATTGCGCACCCATGAACCGGTGCAGGATACGCGCGTGGAGTTTTGCCTGCGCCGGAAGGGGGAGCGGGTGGTCATGGTGAACACGGCTCCGCTCGTTGGCGAGCACAACACGTTTACGGGCGCGGTCCTCACACTGCGGGACGTGACGCGGCTTGTCCGGCTCGAACAACAGCTTGAAGAGAGCCAGCAGTACCGCGACATGATCGGCAAGAGCGCCAAGATGCGCGAGATCTTCACGCTGATCGAGGAACTCGCCGACACGGACTCCACGGTGCTCATCTGCGGGGAGAGCGGCACGGGCAAGGAATTGGTGGCCGCCGCCATCCATCACGCCAGCGGCCGGGCGCGCGGTCCGTTTGTGCGGGTAAACTGCGCGGCTTTGTCCGAGAACATCCTCGAGAGCGAGCTGTTCGGCCACGTCAAGGGTGCGTTCACGGGCGCGGTCCGGGATCGCGCGGGCCGGTTCGAGGCGGCGCACAAGGGGACGCTGCTGCTGGACGAGATCGGCGACATCTCGCCCCGCCTTCAGCTTCGCTTGCTGCGCGTACTCCAAGAGGGAGAGTTCGAGCGGGTTGGCGATAGCTCGCCGGTGAAGAGCGACGTGCGAATTCTTGCCAGCACGAACCGGAGTCTTGAGGAGAAGATCCACGAAGGCGAGTTCCGCCAGGACCTCTATTACCGCTTGAACGTCATACGCTTGGAGCTTCCCCCGCTGCGGGAACGCCGGGAAGACATCCCGCTTCTCGTGGATCACTTCTGCCGCCGGTTCAACCGGGCGTTCAAGAAGGAAATCACGGGCGTCGCTCCCGAGACGATGTCGGTGTTCATGGACTACTCTTGGCCCGGCAACATTCGCGAGCTTGAGAATTGCATGGAGAGAGCTTTTATCATTTGCCATGAGCCGGCCATTCTGCCCCGGCATCTTCCGCCGGAGATCGTGGGGGGAGGGCATACCAGCCGCGCGGATGTATCGTTTCATGTGTCCCACAGAGATGATGGGGGCACGTCTCGCCAGCAAATTCTCAATGTGCTTGAGCAGACGGATTGGAACATTGCGAAGTCCGCCCGCTTGCTGGGAGTGGCGCGGAACACGCTGTATCAACGAATGCGCAATCTAAGGATTTCACGACCTAGACAATAACCAATATCAGGATGGTCCCGGCGCGAAATGGGGCCGGGGTAAAAGCATCTACCCGGAGTATGGTACAATTATGTGCTGAACATGTTTGTGCAATGCACATATTCGTTCGCGTGAAAAACGTTTTACGGAAGGAGAGGGATTGAGCGATTTCCTTGCAAATGGAGGGGAATCCTCGTTCAATCCATTAAACGCGGACCGGTGGCACACTTAATGCTTACATCTGTATGAAACTTGTTCACGGATGTCACGAAGCCGAAGGCGCAACACAGGAGAGAGGGTTGCCATGTCCATGATCGACGTCATAGTAGCGAAGGCCCAGAAACGTCCGCAACGCATTTTGCTGCCGGAGGCCGAGGACGATCGAATGCTTCAGGCGGCCGCCGAACTGGAAAGACGGGGTATAGCCCGCGTCACGCTGCTCGGCGACCGCCGGCGTATTCACGAGCGTCAAAAGGAGTTGGGCATCAAGCATGATGCGCACATCGTGGAGCCTCAGCGGACTGGGTGGACCGATTCCTTTGCGGGGCACTTCCTCGAGATGCGCCAGCACAAGGGCATGACGCTTTCCGAGGCCCAGGAGCTAATGCGGGAACCCATCCACCACGCTATGATGATGTTGCATCACGACATGGGCGATGGTCTTGTGGCGGGGGCATGCCACAGCACGGGCGATACCTTGCGGCCCGCGCTTCAAATTCTCAAGACGGCCCCCGGAGCGAAGCTGGTCTCCAGCTTCTTTTTTATGACATGGCCCGATCGCACCCTCTTGTTCGCGGATTGCGCGCTTGTTGAGGACCCCGATGCAGAGCAGTTGGCGGAGATCGCCCTGTGCACCGCCGCCAGCGCGAAGGCCTTTGACCTTGAGCCGCGCGTGGCGATGCTTTCCTACAGCACAAAAGGATCAGCCGACGGTCCGTCGACCCGCAAGGTAGCCGAAGCCGTCCGCATCGCCAACAGCCGGTTGGATGAACGTTTCGGAAAAGGCCATGATGTGGCTATTGACGGCGAGCTTCAGGCCGATGCGGCGCTGGTCCAGCAAGTAGCCAAAAAGAAGTGTCCGGGGAGCGCCGTGGCCGGGGCGGCCCAGGCCCTCATCTTCCCCGACTTGAATTCCGGCAACATTGGCTACAAACTGGTGGAGCGTCTGGGCGGCGCCAAGGCGTACGGCCCCGTGCTGCAAGGGTTGCGCCTTCCGGTGAATGATCTGTCGCGGGGTTGCAGCGTGGACGACATCGTGGGGGTAGCCGCCATTACCGCCGTGCAAAGTCAGATGCGAACCCGGAAAGCGCCGGCCCACTGTGGCGCATTGGCGATGAATTAGTGGATGAGCTGCCTGACCGAACCAAAAGGAGAGAGCCCTTCTCGATATGACGAATACACCTAGCGGCGAAACGCAAGGAAACCCAGAAACAGAAATGAAAGTCCTCGTCCTCAATAGCGGGTCCTCCTCCATAAAATTCAAGCTGTTCGACGCCGATGGAGGTCAGGAAGTGTGCGCCAACGGCATTGCCGAGCGCATTGGCTTGGATGGCGCGACCATCCAGTATTGCTTTCGGGTGAAAGAAGGCGGCGAATACACAGACTGTGTCACGCGGAATCCCGAAAATGTGGACGTCCCAGACCATCGGACCGCCATCGAATGGATCTGTCAGATCCTGCTTGGCGAACAAAGCGAAGTGCTGGGGGACTCCTCCGAACTTGCCGCCATAGGCCACCGCGTGGTCCACGGCGGCGAACGATTTTCCGAGGCGGTGGTCATTGATGAGAACGTCATCGAAGGGATCCGCGATTGCGCCCGGCTGGCCCCCCTGCACAATCCGCCGGCCCTCGCCGGCATTGAAGCCGCTCAGGAACACTTCGCTGGCATCCCTCAAGTCGCCGCTTTCGACACGGCTTTTCACCAAACCATGCCGCCCACGGCGTACCTCTATGGCATACCCCGGAAACTGTACGAGGAGCATGGCATCCGTAAGTACGGTTTCCACGGCCTGTCCCATAAGTACGTTTCCAAGAAAGCGGCCGAGTTTCTCGATAAACCGCTCGAGGACACCCGAATCATCACGTGCCACTTGGGCAACGGCTGCAGCATCACCGCCGTGAAGGGCGGTAAGTCCATCGACACAAGCATGGGCGTAACGCCCTTGGCGGGTGTCATGATGGGAACGCGGTCGGGCGATCTCGACCCATACATCCCGCTCTTCATGGTCAAGGAACTGGGAATGAGCGTCGACGAGGTCGAGCACACCCTCAATCGCGAGAGTGGCCTCTTGGGCATCTGCAACCGCGCCGATCTCCGTGATGTGGAAGATCTGAGCGCGCAGGGCGATTCCGCGGCCGCGCTGGCGCTGGATATGTTCGCCTACCGTGTCGCCCGCTACATCGGGCAATACGCCATGGTGCTCGGCGGAGTGGACGCGGTGGTGTTCACCGCGGGCATTGGGGAGAACAACTCCGTTATGCGCGGCCGGATTCTCAAGAACGCCGGCTATCTGGGCATCGAGATTGACGAGACGCTTAACGCGCAACATGCGATGGACATCTCGGCGGCGTTCGCGTCCGTGCGCACGCTCGTCATACCGACCAACGAAGAGTCCGTCATTGTGGAGGAGACCCTCAGGAAGGCGGGCGAAGGCAATCCGCGTTTACGGCAAACCGCTAGCGCCTAAGCAGTGTCTCGCTGATCCATTTCCGCGGCCCCGGAGGAGGTCTTCCGCTCCGGGGCCGTGTTTACGTGTGACGCTGGCGCAACACGGCTTCCCTCGCCTATAATGAGCCACATTAACCCGTAGTTGCGGCCTGAAGGTTGGGTGTAAGTTGTTATCGCACATGGACTTGGGGTGTATAGAAAATGCATGGAGCATGGGGACGGCTTAGTTAAAAGGCGCTTGACTTAGAGTGGTGGGCAAAAACGCGCCGGAGGCGCGATAGCAAGTAGCGTGGGGCAAGCGAAGCGCAGCCCCACGTAAGAGGCTCCCCTACGAATCGGTCCTGAAGGGACCGTAGCGGCCACCGCGCCTTTGTTCCGTCCCTTCAGGACGAACATGCGGGGGGGACGTCCACCCTGGGGCTGCGCTTCGCTTGCCCCAGGCTACTTTCTTAAGCGCTTTCAGTCGAGCTGTGACTACCGTAGCACGAGGCGCCATGCGGGTCAAGTCTGAAATACGCAGTTACATGGGAAGATCACGCATTTATCGCGCGCATTAGGTCCTTGATATACAGGAGTTTACGGCGACAAACCGCTTGGAACTACGGATTAGCGCGCCAATGGCATCCCGGAGCACGGCTTATGAGCACGGACCAACTCACAATCCGTGGCATTATTGCATGGACCCTCATCATCGTCTTGACCGGCGCCGCCATCCTCGGGGGGTGTTTGTGGTCCCTCTCTCGGCAGATAGCGTCCCAGAAGGAAGGACGCCGGGAGAAACCGCCCAGCGATCCCACGCAGGAACTGGCCGCGATGGGCTTTCCCGCGTCGCTGGAGGCGGTGGAAGCGTGGTACATGGAAGGCGCGCCGCCAGACGGGGACAACGCCGCGCCGGTGTACCAGGCGGCGTTTGACGCCTATCGGAACCCGGAACCGGCCACCGTGCCGGATTTGCCTTTTGTCAGCCCCAGCGCCGTGCTGGAATCCGGCGAATCGATGGACGCAGCCATGCGGTCCGCCATCGAGGCCTATACCGAACGAAACGCCGAATCCATCGCGTTGCTTCACGAAGCGGCGGATAAACCGGCGTGCCATTGGCCCTTCTCGCCCCCAAACGAGAATGACTCGGAACACACCTGGCGCACCGTGGGCGCCGTACGCTTACTGGGCATGAACGCCGTGTTGTTGGCGGAACGCGGCGAATTCGATGAGGCCTGGACCTGTCTGCATAGCGCGTTGATGGCCCTCCGGGTTGTCGAGGGTCACCCCTTCGCGCAAGATGTGGCGTCGTACGCGGAAGGCTTGGAGACGGTGAACGCCGCGTTCGGCCATGTGCTCAGCCGCGCGCCCGCCACGGATGAAGTCGTGGAGTCGCTCCGGGTAGGGAGCCGGCATCATGAGACCTGGGCGCGCCGCGTGTTGTGGGCGGAGTACGCCTTGGACGTGGAACTTGGCCGCGCGCTTGAATCCGAGCCGCCGCGCCACGAAGCCACGGATGTCTGGGCTGCGTGGGGTCTGTCCGAGGGGTTGGAAGCGCTGGAGCGGAAGGCGATCCCCCGCGTCCTGCACATGCGGGCGCTGCGACAGTATTTGTACAGACTCGGCCAGGGGACAATCTATCGGCGGACCGAATGGTTTAACGACTCCTATCTGGACGCTTTCAAGGCGGCGGAGAACGTGCTTCGGGCGGAACTGGCGCTGAAAGGCATGCGCTGCGCCGCCGCCATCGCCGCCTATCACGCTGACCACGCCGAGTGGCCTGCCCGTCTGGATGACTTGGTCCCCGAATACGCGGAAGCCCTGCCCGCCGATCCGTTTAGCGGCGAACCTTTCGCATACACCGTGGAGGACCACGGCTTCTCGCTCTCCACGACAGGCATCA
>PUOI01000384.1 GCA_003552765.1 Candidatus Hydrogenedentota bacterium
GCTTTGAAAACAAACGCATCTTGGGGACCGTGCCGGTCGAGGAGGACGGTTCCGCGTATTTCTCCGTTCCGTCCGACACGTTCATCTATTTCCAACTGCTGGACGAAGATGGCATGATGGTGCAGTCCATGCGCAGCGGCACGGTGGTGCAGTCGGGTGAGACGATGGGATGCATTGGCTGTCATGATAGTCGCCATATGGCGCCGCCGCTGCCCAGCCACGAGGGGGGCATGGCCCAGGCGTTGCGTAACCCGCCGGTTTCCATGGAAGCTTGGCGCGAAGCGTCCGAACCGTTTAACTATATGACCGAAGTTCAGCCCGTGTTCGACAGGAACTGCGTGAGTTGCCATGACTTTGGGGAGCCCGCGGGGGAGATGTTGAATTTGGCCCCGGATCGGAATCTGATCTTCAACACGTCGTACAACGAACTGTGGCGCAAGGGATATGTCCGCGTGGTTGGGGGCGGACCGGCGGAGACTCAGCCCGCCTATTCTTGGGGTTCCCACGCGAGCCCCCTGATGCACGTGCTTCGAAATGAACATGAGTCTCACGAAACGGTGGAACTAAGCACGGAAGAGGTTGAGCGCATTGTGACGTGGATCGATCTCAATGCGGTGTTTTATCCCGACTATTCCACCTCGTATCCCGGCAACCCCGGTGGACGGTCGCCGCTTGACGCAACTCAATTGAACCGTTTGGGCGAGCTTACAGGACACAATTTCGGGCCTCAGTTTGGTCATGGCGGCAACCAGGGCCCGCTCATCAGTTTTGACCGGCCGGAGTTGAGCCCAGCCTTGAAGCAGATGGATGACCCCAGGGATACGGCTTATGCCGAGGCGCTGGAGATTATTCAGGCAGGCCAGGAGGCGTTGGCGAACCGGCCGGATGTGGGGATGGAAGGTTTCGAGCTGAGCGGCGTCGATCTGTGGCGCGAGGAGAAATACCAGGAACGGCGCCGTATTGAGATGAAATATCGGGAAGCGATTAGAGAAGGTGATACCTTGTATGATCACCAATTGACGGAAGAAGGGGACCAGAACTAGGTTCTTGCGCCACGTACACAAGGCCGCATCATGTGCGAGGCTGGGGCCTTTCTTGCGGTAGGTACAGATACAGAAACGGGTTTTCACAACAACATCTGGAGTTTATGTCATGAGGCATATCTGGAACAGGCCCAATCAACTTTCTTTGTTCAATCGATCCGGGGCCATCGTGTTCATGGTCATGGCCTTGGGGGCAGTGGTGGCCGTTGGCGGCGTCATGGGAATCGCATTGGGTTCGCCGGAAGGCGAAGAACCCGAAGGGGATGAAGCGCCGGCTTTAAGCGTGGAAGGGCTTCCGCTGACCGAGGATTATCCCTACGACTCTCCGCTTGCGGCGGCCATGAACCCGGACGGGGATGTGGTCTATGTGGTCCATCACACGGGCCGCCGCGTGGAAGCGGTCGAGAGGGCGTCGGGCGAGGCGCTGTGGTCCACCGCCTTGGAGCAGGCTCCGTCTGGCATTGCGCTTGCCGCCGATGGCAACCGGCTATACGTCACATCCGGACTGGATGAGGGACGGATCGAGGCCCTTGATGCCGATAGCGGTGACATAGAGTTCACGCTGTCCGCCGGGCATACTCCGGTGGCGCCGGTGGCGTCTTCCGGCGGCG
The DNA here is from genome assembly GCA_003552765.1 of Candidatus Hydrogenedentota bacterium. GTDB lineage: Bacteria > Hydrogenedentota > Hydrogenedentia > Hydrogenedentales > SLHB01 > SKRY01. Next base: position 1,655 of record PUOI01000384.1, read on the forward strand.
GGACGCTGTACGTGTCCAACCGCTTCGACAACGAAGTGGCGGCCTACGACCTGGAAAGCCGCGAACTGCGGGGTCATGTGCAGACCGTGCGCGAACCCATTGCGGCCGCGCTCACGCCTGACGATGGGATGCTGGTCGTGGCGCATCATTTGCCCGCGCAACCCGCCAACAGCAACCGTGTGGCCGCCAAAGTGGACCTGATCGATACGGAGCCGTTTGAGATTGCCGCATCCCTAACCCTGCCCAACGGTTCGACAAGCGTACGCGATGTGTGCGTCTCCCCGGACGGAGCGTTCGCGTATGTGACGCATAATGTGGCCCGCTTCCATTTGCCGACCACCCAGCTGGAACGGGGCTGGATGAATACCAGCGCCTTGAGCGTCATTGATCTGGAGAACCGCGAGTGGCTGACGACAGTGCTGCTGGACGATGTGGATTTGGGCGCCGCTAATCCGTGGGGCGTCGCCTGTTCGGCCGACGGCCAATCCGTTCTGGTGGCCCACTCCGGCACGCATGAGCTGAGCCGCATCGACCGGCAGGCCCTGCACGAGAAGATAGACCGTGTCGCGGCCGGCGAACAGGTTAGTGAAGTCTCCCGCAGTCTGGAGACCATTCCGAACGACCTGGCGTTTCTTGTTGATCTGCGCGAACGAATCCGGCTGCCGGGCAATGGCGCCCGGGGGCTGGCCGTAGGGGGGACTACCGTCGCCGTCACCGAGTATTTCAGCGATAGCTTGGCCTTCGTTGACTTGAGCGCGGACGCCAACCCATCGGTTGAGCAAATCCTCTTGGGCGAACAAGCCGAACTCTCGGAGGTTCGCGAAGGAGAGAAAGCGTTTTTCGATGCGGACCTGTGCTTCCAGAAATGGCAGAGTTGCGCGAGCTGTCATCCCGATGCGCGCGCGGATGCCCTGAACTGGGACCTGCTCAACGACGGCATCGGCAATCCCAAGAACACCAGGAGCATGCTGTTCACGCATGAGACGCCGCCCGTCATGATCACCGGTGTCCGCGACCAGGCCGAGACGGCGGTGCGGGCCGGTTTCCAGTTTATCCAGTTCGTCGAAGTCCCTGAAGAAACCGCCGCCGCGGTGGACGCCTATCTAAGGGCGCTTCAGCCCGTGCCCAGTCCGCGCCTGGCGGATGGCGAGCTTAGTCCGGCGGCCCAGCGGGGCAAGGAAATCTTCGAGCAAGCCAATTGCGCGGAATGTCATTCGGGCGAGTATTTCACCGACGGCCGGATGCATGACGTCGGTGTGGGACCGGACGAACTGGGCATTCAAGAATTCGTCACGCCTCTGCTGAACGAAGTCTGGCGGACCGGACCCTATTTGTACGACGGCCGCGCCGAAACCATGATGGAGGTGCTCACGGAGTTCAACCCGGATGACCGGCACGGCGCGACCTCTGAACTCACGTCCGGCGAATTGGAGGATCTCACCGAATACATTCTCTCGCTCTAACGGCCGCGCACGCTATCTTAGAAGGAAGCTCACATGCACTGCACCGTATCGCGCTCCATAAGCCAGAATCTTTTCCGGACAAGCCTCCAACGGGAGACCTTCGTCAAGCATATGCTCAGCATGCCGCCCGGCGACTCGTCCCCGGCCCTATTTGATCAGCTAGCGTCATCGGCCAGGGAACTGGGCGGGGCCGTCGTGTCCCAGATGGTGCTGGGCGGCAGCGAACGGCCGGAGGTCGATGAGTCAGCGGTCGAAGGGGTGCAATGGCCGCTGACTTGGCTCCGGGGCGATCCCTGCAACGGGCGCAGCCCAGCGGCGAGCCAAGCGGTCGTCATCGCCGGCGCGCCGGTCAAGCCCTTGCGAATGGACGGACGCGTCGTGGGTATGGTGTATGAAGACGAGCATGCCGTGTACTGTCAGCTTGGCGGCGTGCTCCCGGCGGACCCAAAGGCCTCCCGCGCCGTGCAAGCCCGGCAGTTCTTCGAGAACATGGAGACCGCGCTAGGGCTGGCGGGGATGGAGTTCCGCCATACCGTGCGCACCTGGCTGTATCTGGATCAGCTGCTTAACTGGTACGACACCTTCAACGAGGTGCGCACCGGGTTCTTCGAGGAACGCGGCGTGTTTGACCACATGGTTCCGGGCAGCACGGGCATCGGGGCAGCCAATCGCGCCGGGATGGCGTTAATCGGCGACGCCCTCGCGATCAAACCCAAGACGGAGCAAATCCGCATTTTCCCCGTGGCGTCACCTCTACAATGCCCGGCCATAGACTACAAAAGCTCGTTCAGCCGCGCGGTGGAGATCGACACCCCCGATTGCCGGGAACTCTATGTGTCTGGCACGGCCTCCATCGCCTCAGACGGCGAGAGCGTTTACCTGGACGATCCCGAGGCTCAGATCGCCCGGACCATGGAGGTAATCGACGCGATCCTTGCTTCGCGCGAGATGAGCTGGGCCGATTGCACCCGCGCCATCGCCTATTTCAAGGACATGGAGTATCTCGGCCTGTTTCACGCCTACTGCGGCCAGGCTGGCATAGAGGACTTGCCCGCCGCCTGCCTGCACGCGGACGTCTGCCGCGATGAGTTGCTCTTCGAGATCGAAGTGGAAACGGCGGCTGCAAACGGGGCTTAAGGAAAAACGAGCACAGCATCCGCCAAAGCGGACAATAAAGGCGGGGCCGGAAGATCCTTTCGCGAAGGAATCATCCGGCCCCGCCAAGTCATGAGAAGAACGCCCGGCGGTTAGCCGTTGTTGAAGACTTTGCGGAAATAGTCCTTGTTGTCGAGCATGGGCAAGGCCTTCCGCACGAAGTCCTCGAACTCGCTCTGGCTTATGGCGCTGCCGCCGCCGCCCAGTGGAGTCTCGGACTCAAAGCCCTCCAACGGCATTTCTTCCTCATCATAGAGGTGTTCCCCGGAGTGCATGTCGAAACGGCTTTCGGACTCCGCGTCCAGCCCAGGCTGATCCTCATCCAGGGAGCCATGGTCTTCCAGCTCTTGCACCAACCGGCCAATCTGCCGGTCAAGAAACCGGGTAAGCACCCCCATAAGATGCTGGTGTTTCTCGCTGGCGCTGCCGTTTACAAGCACGTCTTTCTTCAGGGGCAACGCAACGCCCGAAAAAACCATCACCAGCTCGTTGCACTTCGGACAGGGGCCTATCATCATGGAGCCAACGGGAGGCGCCGCGACGCGGCCCTGGGCTTGGCAATGAGGGCATACGATCTTGAGAATCGATTGCATCTAAGTCACTCCTTTCCGCCTGCCAGTATCAGGCTAACCCTATTGTACCATTGATTGGGACACAGGCAGGCAACGATGCGGAGTAATGATAAACTGCAGAGATTAGGCGGCCATATCGCTTTCTCCTTCAGGTGAATTACACCCAAAAACGGAAAAGCAACCTTAGTTCGAGCGTTGAGCGCGCGCTGGCCGCGCATACGGAGACTATTCTTGATCCTTCTCGGGCGCTGGAGCAGCGCCGGGGGCCGGCAGCTCCGTGAGGGGCGGGGCCGCGCCTTCCGTGGACATAATGCACTGTCCCTCGAAAACGACTCCTTCGGCAATGCTGATCCGGGGGGAGGTGATGTCTCCGATGACGGTGGCCTTGGGCATCACCTCCAAGCGTTCGCGAGCAAGGACGTTTCCTTTTACTTTGCCGCTGATGACAATGTGATCCGCGACAAGAGCGGCCTTCACCCGGCCTGATTCTTGCACCACGATTGCGCCCTCGCACTGTACGGACCCCGTCACGTGCCCCTCGATGCGCACCGTCCCTTTCGCGTGAAACTCTCCCTTCACCGCCGTGCCTTGGCCAATGATGGTCAAGCCTTGGGCGTTTCGGGACGATTTTTTCCGGCGGTTTCCGTTAAGCATGATCAGCTGCCCAAATAGGGGCTGGGATCCACGGGCTGGCCATCGCGGCGTACCTCGTAATGAATGTGAGGCCCCGTGCTCCGGCCCGTGCTGCCCACAAGGCCAATCACCTCGCCGCGTTCCACTTCGTCACCAGCCGAAACCAGGAGTTCTTGCATGTGGGCGTACAGCGTGGTCTTGCCCTCGCCATGGTCAATTTCCACCACATTGCCAAAGTGACCATCGTATTCCGCTTTAATCACCGTGCCTTCGCCCGTGGCGAGCACGTCGGACCCCGGCGGGGCGGAGAAGTCTATCCCATCGTGATGGCGCAATGAGTTGCTAAAGGGATCCTCCCGATACCCGAAATTCGACGAAACCCGCGCGTCAGGGTGATTTGTAGGCTGGATGGACGGCGTACGGGCGACCTCATTCTGCTTTTCCTCAAGGTTGTCCAGGAGATGCTCCAGGCTTTCCATTCGGAGGTTGATCTCCTGCACGATGAGATCGGCCGACGGCCGCGAAGCCCCATAGATAAGCGTGGGTGGCCGCGCCATCATCGGATCTTCTTGAGCCTGCAAGCTATCATACACGCTGGGTCCGCCCCCGCGTCCGTTGTCGCCGTTTCCGCTGGCGGGCGGCGGCACAGCCGAGGAACTCCGCGGCGGAAGCCCATGGACTTGCCGCACCTGGGACTCCAGGTCATAGAGCGCGTTCAGGTCCTCGGTGATGGCGTTGTCCCGCGCTTCATATTCAGCGCGAATATGCTGCCCCAATTCTCGCAGCATTTCAGGATCCAACTCTTCAGCGCCATTTGCATTGTTATTGTCTTGCGACTGCAGGATCTGCATTTGGCGGTTCCACTCCGCCAGATGCGCCATTTCTTCTTGGCTAATCTGATACCGCTTGAAGAAGAAAGCCGAGGTAAACGTCAGGAGCACGAGCACGCCCACGGCGGCCCAGAGATAGAACGCATGAAGTTGGAGCGTGCTGGTGTTGCCCTGACCTTCGGGGATGACCAGCAGAGTCCACTTTTTCATGATTAAGGAAGTTCCTCCCAGTCATGATAAGGCGAGAACGCGTCAGCTACAAGGATAGGATGATGTGCGGCTTCTCTCCGTTTCCGCTGAGGGAGAATTCCCGCAGCCGCACGGGACCGGCTATGGAGTGCCGGGTGTTGCTGACGCGTGCGGGACTCTGCACCAAGAGTCCCGCTAAATATGGTTCCATGACAATACCATGCCGGTTTGGTGATGTCAAGAAGACGATCGCCACACAAACCGCCGGACAAGGCGATGTGCCATGTGTCTACATCCCCCGGCCGTGCGGGCCGCCCCCTTCAAAGGCGGAATTCTTCGGCGGTCTTCTCTCTGGTTTGTCACGGGCTGGCGAGATGCAAAGACGTAGAAGCGGCGCCCTCGCCGCTTAAGGTAAGCAACGCATCAACACCAGCAAGCGGCGAGGGCGCCGCTTCTACATTGACTCCCCGCCGGGGACGTAGCCATTCCACCACATGGGGGCCAAAAGGCGGGGGTTGTACCCCCCCGGCACACCGCCTTTTCCGGCCATTGGGGTGTGATTTGCCTCTTTCTATTGTGGAGGGCGCTCTGTTATACTGGTGGGCGCTACAATATCTTGTAGGGGAGGTGCGATCGGTGAATGGATTGACGCGAAACGTCCATTTTGTTGGGGTTGGCGGCATCGGGATGAGCGGTCTTGCCGAGATCTTGCTCAACTTGGGGTGCAATGTGTCTGGTTCGGACCTGAGTCCCTCGGACATCACGCAACGCCTGGAGCGCCGGGGGTTGCGGTTTCACACCGGGCATGCCGCGGCTCACGTGGGCGATGCGGACATTGTCGTGGTCTCGGCCGCGGTAAGCGAGGACAACCTGGAAGTGGTGGCGGCGCGGCGGCGCGGGTTGCCGGTGATTCACCGAAGCGAACTGCTGGCCGACTTGATGCGGCTCAAGCCCCACGCCGTGGCGGTGGGAGGCACGCACGGGAAAACCACCACGACGTCGATGATCAGCGCCATCCTCGACCGGGCCAACATCGGCGCGACCAGCATCGTCGGGGGCATTCTACACCGCAGCGGCTCGAACGCGCGCTGGGGCAGCGGAGATTACCTCGTGGCGGAGGCGGATGAACACGACGGCTCCTTTCTGCGGCTTCATCCCACGATCAGCGTCGTGACCAACATCGACGCCGAGCACCTCGAATACTACGGCACCTTGGACAATATCAAGCGGGCCTTCACCGAGTTTTGCAATATGCCGCCCTTCTATGGTCAGGCCATTGTGTGCCATGACGATTCCAATGTCCATGCCATCCTTCCGGAGGTGGAGAGCGTGTGCCTTACCTACGGCCTGGATGAGGGTGCGTCGCTGCACGCCAGCAACGTCCGCATGATCCGGGAAGAAGGGCGAGGGAGCGCGGACCGGCGCCACGCCCCCAACCTCTACACGGAGTTCGATGTCACCAGCCACGACGAGCGCTTCCGCGTCACGGGCCGGCTGGGCTCCATCCGCATGCAGGCCATGGGCGAACACAATGTCCGCAACGCGTTGGCGGCCTGCGCGGTGGGCCTGTGTCTGGGGATGCGGTTCTCGCTCATTAGCGAAGGCCTTGAGCTATACGACGGGGTACGCCGGCGTTTGCAAGTGTGCGGCGAGCATAACGGGGTATTGGTGCTTGAGGATTACGCCCACCATCCCACGGAAATCCGCA
>PUOI01000504.1 GCA_003552765.1 Candidatus Hydrogenedentota bacterium
GCCCGCACTCCCGCGGAGTACCACGGCAGTTTCTATATGGGGGAACGGCATCTCATCAACCAGGCCTTGCGCGACAACCTGCTCCTCGGAGTGGAGAACGTGCTGAACATGGCCGGCGTCACGCGAGACGATTTGGACCTCTGCTTCATTCATCAGCCCAGCCGTCCGTTGTTCGAAGTGGCCGTGGAGGCGGTCGGGGTGGCCCGGGAGAAGCTGGTCGAGGACTATGAGCACTACGGTAACACGATTTCGGCCGAGCTGCCCATTTCGCTTGACGAGAGCGTGCGCAACGGGCGCGTCAAGCGCGGCGATCTTATCATGAAAGTTACCTACGGCGCGGGATTCAGCGGAGGCATCCTTGTCTATCGGTACTGAGCCCGCCCCGCGGCGCCGTGCCCGATGGAGATGCTGGAGCATAGCGCGCGCGCCGGCTGAAGGCCGCGCCACGTGACTTCGGATCCCCCAGAAGATGGTGGCGGCGCCAATAGACGCCTGCTTTTCACACCGGCCTCGAACGTGCTCGCTCACGCAGGCCGGTGTGTTGTGTTGGGCCGCGCCCTGCAAGAACGCGGATGGCGCGTGGCGTTTGCGGGAGAACCCCGTTTTTTCGGAGATCCCGCCGTGGCCGAACCCGGTGAATTCGGCTTCTGGCCCTTGGCGGACTTTTCCCAAGAAGAGGCGATGGACCACTTCCGGAAAGTCTTTTGCCGGCCCAGCCGAACGTTCCTGCGGCGGCAAGTCGAGGACGAGTTGGCCATACTCGACGCACACGATCCGGCGCTGGTGATCTGCGATTTCCGGTTGACCATGTACATATCCGCCCGGCTGCGGGGCATTCCGGTGGTGAGCCTGCTCGGCGGGCGCTGGCTGTTGCAGTACGCCACACGGCCCGTGGAGCCTGCGCGGACGCACCCCTCGTATGATGTGCTGGAGCGCATCCTGGGGGCCAACCTGGCGCGGCGCGTGGCGAAGCCGCTCCAGTTGCGCATCCTGCGCTGGAAGATGGCGCCTTACCACGCCTTGGCGCGCGAGCACGGCCTGGAACTCCCGCAGAACATCTGGGACTGGTTCATCGGCGAGCACAATCTCATCCTCGACACCGAGACAATGGGACCTACTGCTCCGCTGCCAGCCCACTTTACGCGCGTGGGGCCGATCATCTGGAACCCCGAGATGCAAATGCCCTCTTGGATGGACGAGATCGGGGCAGACCGGCCGCTGATTTACGTCACCATGGGCAGCACCGGGGATCCCGAATTGTTCAGCTTGCTCATTGCGGAGTTGGGCAAGCTGGATTGCACCGCCGTGTTTTCCACGGGAGGCCAGATTGAATGCAGCCCCGGCGAGTTGCCGGCCAACGTGCGCATGGCCCGTTTTCTGCCCGGCGCGGCGGTCATGCGGCGGGCGGACATGGCGATATTTCACGGCGGGGCAGGCACCGCCTACCAGGCCATCGCCGAGGGCGTCCCCGCTGTCATCATCGCTACCCATCTTGAGCAAGAGTTCGCCGGGGAGGTGTTCGAAACCCATGGCGGCGGCAGGTTCTATACGATGCGGGAGGTGAAAGCCAGGCCGGCCAAACTTGTGGACGGCATTAAGCAGATGTTGCACGATCCCGCGCCGTTTCGCGCCGGCATGGAGGCCTTGCGGCAAGATTACGAGCAATACGATCCCATTCCCAAGGCGGTTGAATGCATCGAACGCCTTGCCTCCCGAAGAGAATCCGGCGCCATGAACGGGGCCGGGACTTAATTATGGAGATGCATTACGAGTCATGAGCGATTTGGAAACCCGGATGCAACGCATACGGTTGCTTGTGTGCGATGTGGACGGGGTCTTGACCGATGGCAAACTCTTTTTCGACGGCGAGGGCAGGCCGTTCCGCGCCATCTATGCCCGGGACGCGGCCGCGTTTACCCTGTGGCGGCTCGCGGGACGGAAGATGGCCCTGGTGACCGGCCTGGGCAGCGCCGCAGTTGACGAAATCGCCAGCCGTTGGCGCTTCGATGACTGTTTGACATGGGTGCGCGACAAGGAACGCGTCTGCCGGGATCTCGCGGAGAAACACAACCTCGGTATGGAAGCCCTGGCCTTTCTGGGCGACGACCTTATTGACCGCAACGCCATGCGGGCCGCCGGCCTGGCCGTGGCGGTGGCGGATGCGGCCCCGGAAGCGAAAGCGGTGGCGCATTGGGTGACCGAAGCGGCTGGCGGAGCCGGACCCGCCCGCGAAGTCATCACGCGGGTGCTCGGCGCTCAGGGGCTGCTTGAGGAGGCGGTCGAGGCGTATTGCAGCCGCAAGGACGAGCCGGATGAAACCGCGGCTCCAAGCCTGCAATGACCGGCGCCGTCAGGCAATCGTGGATGCAGCCATGCGTGTGTACGGGCTGACGGGCGGCATGGGCTGCGGCAAATCGGAAGTGGCGCGGATCTTCATGGAACGCGGCATCCCCGTGATTGACGCGGACCGGCTGGGCCATGAGGCCATTGCCCCCGGCGGCGAGGCGGAAGAGGCCGTCCGGGAGGCGTTCGGCGAAGGCATCGTTACGGACGGGGCCATCGACCGGCGCAAGCTGGGGCCCTTGGTGTTCGGAGATGAGGAGGCGCGCGCGCGGCTGAATGCGCTGGTCCATCCGGTCATCCGAAGCCGGATTAAGGAGCGATGCCGGCAATTGGCGGATCAACGGTACAAGGCGGCGGTTATCGATGCGGCATTGTTGGCGGAGGATGGCGTCATGCCGGATTGCCTCGCCGGGCTCATCTTTGTAAGCGCGAGCGAGGAGACGCGAATAGGGCGGCTCATGGCGTCCAGGGGCCTGTCCCGGGAAGAGGCGGCCCAGCGATTGGCGGCGCAGACCCCGCCCGAGCGCAAGCGTGCCCTGGCGAGTCATGTCATCGAGAACGAAGACTCGCTGGACGCATTGCGCGCGCGAGCCCGTGAATTGGCGGACCACATTCTAAAGGAGGCCTCGTGAATCCGGAATCTCACCCAAATCCCGATACGAATCGGTCCCGCTTGATGTCGCCGCGCCGGGTGGCGGCAATACTCGTGTGCGCCGCTCTCACGATCCTCCTGTTGTGGGTGGTGTTCCGCGACACGGACTGGCCCGCCGTCGGCCAGGCGATGCGCGCCGCCCGTCCCGGCTGGATGCTGGCCACCATCGCGCTTGTTTTCCTTAGCTTCTTCGCCCGCGCGCAACGTTGGAGCTACATCGTCCGCGCCACTTCGCCCGTTAGTTTCCGGCGCCTGTTTACCTCCACGCAGATTGGATTTCTCGTCAACTTCATATCCCCCGCCCGCGCGGGCGAATTCGTCCGCGCTTTCGTCCTCGGCCGGCTGACGGGCATCCCGTTCACCAAGGGACTCGCCCTCGTCGCGCTTGACCGCGTCACGGATGTCATCGGCGTCATCGCGGTGCTTCTCGTGGCCATCGTGGCGTTCTATCAAATGGGCACGGTTTATATCCCCAGCGAGTTGCTCGCGGGACGCGCCCCCTTCCAAATTCCGCCCGAAATGGTCCAAACGGCCACGATTCTAGTCACTTTGGGCATCGCCGGCATGGTGACGGTCCTGGTGCTGCTATACACCAACCAAACACTGGTGCTGCGTTGGTCCGGCAAACTCTTGGAGCCCATCTCGAAGGGTTTGGCCAGCCACGCCCACCGGCTGCTGCTGCATTTCGCGGAAGGGCTTCACATCTTCCGTTCGCCCGGCGACATGGCGAAGTCCATAGGCTTCTCCTTGCTGACTTGGTCCTGTTTTGTCCTTAGCATCACCACGTTTCAGCGCGCGTTCGGGTTCGAGGGGCCTTGGTACACGCCCATCGTGGTGCAGACGCTATTAGCGTTGGCGATTGTCATTCCCATTGCGCCCGGATTCATCGGACAGTTCCACTTCGGGATTGTGGCCGGTTTGCTCCTAGCGGCCCCGGAAGCGCCCATGGCCACAGCCCAAGCCATCGCCATCGTCGCCCATCTCGTCAATTTCGCGGCCGTCGTGCTCACCGGGGTGGTCTGTCTGTGGATGGAGCACATGGGGCTGTTCGAGTTGCGCCGGATAAGCTCCGAGGCACAGGCCGATCAGGAAGGCGTCTCGGAACAGTAGCCGGTGCTGCTCCCCACGGCCGGCTAATGCCCGCACATACGAACAATGAACCCTTCCCGCCGCCCAAACGCATGCCCCCGCCATGTTCGACGCCGGTCACCCTTAACGCTAACCGGCTCGGTGATTCTCACCATATGTTGTGGTTCTGTTAGAATCAAGGGACGTTGGGGGCAATTCATGGCGCCGGCCCATGTGATACGGCATTCGCGGGACCACCGTGGCGGAACACGCGCCCAAAAGGGACGGGTGTAATGTTTGCTCAACTCATTGGTAATCCTATACAGAAGGTTCCATGCCCCAGGTGGAACGGGCGGCGGGCAGCTCCGTGAGCATGGAAGATAAGAGCGATGAGCAACTGATGGAACTGCTGTGCCAAGGGAGGCAAGAGGCCCTTGGCGTGCTGGTGAGCCGGTACGACAATAGCGTTTTTCGCTTTTGTGTGCATTATCTCAAAGATCAAGAAAAGGCGCGCGACATGGCGCAGGAAACCTTCTTGCGTGTGTACAGCGCACGGGAACGGTTTGATGGAAACCGCGCGTTTGGCCCCTGGGTGCTGCGTATAGCCCGCAATTTATGCCTGAACGAATTGAGGCGAAAGCAAACGGTAACCATGACCTCGCTTCAGGATTTCGCGACCGAGGCCCAACGCGATGGAGCGGAGGTTTTTCCAAGTACGGCGGACGGTCCGGATGTCCAGGCCATGGACGGCGAACGGCGGGCGGCGTTGGAAGCGGCGCTGGACCAGCTGGACGATGAGGCGCGGGAGATTATTATCTTGCGCTTTTTCCAGCGGATGTCCGCAAAGGAAATCGCGCAGATTGTTGGCGGAACCGATGGGGCCATCCGCACCAGGCTTCACCGGATATTGCGGGGGCTTCGAAAGCGTGTGGCCCCGGAGAAGGATGATCTGTGAATCAGTATACCTGTAAAGAATGCCGGCGCGAACTCGATGCGTGGCTGGAAGGCCGTTTGGATCGGCCGTCCCGGCATGCATCCACGCATGTGCAGACGTGCCAACACTGTTACAGGGAATACGAGGGGCTCCTCAATCTCGCCGAAGCCCTGGAGCGTTTGGGCGATAGCTGGGTGATCTCGGCGGGCAAAGTGGATTTGCGCGATGCCGTCATGAGCCGGATCGCCAAGGGCGAGGAGAGGCGGCCTGCTGTGCCTCAGCCTTTCCCGCCCCAAAGGGCGCCCCGTCATTATAGGAACTGGCTTATCCCCGCCATGGCCGCGTTGCTCGCCATCGGGCTTTGGGGACTCAGCCTGAGCCTTGACGAAGAAACGGAGGCCCCCCCGGCCCCCGCCGTCACGCATGAACCCGCGCCTGGGATAGATGACTCCGATGTGGAGATTGCACGGAACGATTACCCCTCCCTGAGACCGCCCCTCACGGACCGCATGCAGGGCCTGGAAAGGATGCGGCCGCGCGTGGAGGACGAGCCTCGTCTTCCCGAGGCTGAGGAGGATCCCCCGGCTCCCGAGCCCAGCGATGCCGGAGAGTTGACCATGGAGGAAATCCTCGAGTTGCGCCGGCAGGCCGTCACGGACGGAGAAGCGCGCGAGCAACTCGAGCTGTGGGCCAGCCTATCCCCGGAAGAAGCGCGCGCACTGGCCGCGCGCGAGGACATCTCGGTGGCCGCCTTGCTCGGCGCGGCCCAAAACCTGACCGGCGAAGAGCAAGAACAACTCCTGCTCGCCGCCGCCGAGGAATTCCCGGAAGATCCCGCCGTGCGTCTTTCGCTGGCGAAACACTACGCGGAACGCATGGACGAGGAGCCCCAACACGCCTACGAGCGGGGCGCCATCCAGTTGGCGGAGCTGCGTGAGCTTGACCCCAACAACGCGCTGAGTTACTACATGGAAGCCAAGATGCTCATGGAGCAGGGCAACGTGGAAGGGGCGCTGTCCTCCCTTGAAACGGCCTCCCAGCTCGACCACGCCAGCAGCTACAGCCTCGAATCGGCCATCCACCAAGAGCAAGCCCTGCGCGAAAGCGGCATGTCCCCAGAGGTTGCGCGCACGCTAACGGCCATGACCGCGGGCTCCGGCGAATACAGCTCTCTTCAGGACGTGGGCAGTGAACTGCTGCGGTATGGGGAGCAGTTCGCCGAGGCGGGCAACGCCCACGCCGCCCAGCAGATCTTCAACGCGGTGCTTCAATTCGGCGGACAGATCGAAAGCGGCGCCAACTTCGCCCGCGAGCAGTTGGCCGCCCTCGACTTGCAACGCTCCGCCCTCGGCAACCTGGAAGACATCTATCACCTCCTAGACGCGTCAAGGGAATTGACCGAGTTGCACCCCCAAATCCTCTCGTTGATGGAAGGATTCGAAAACCTCCGGGACTTCTTCGACGCCATGGACGGCATGTTCCATGCCGGTGTGGATGAAGAGTTCATGCTGGAAATCGCCGATTACGTCATGCAAGCCGGCGACATCGAACTCTTCCACTACCTCAAGGATTGGCCCGGCAAATAACACCCCGCCGCGAGCGCGCGGCGCCTTCCGGCGTTCTTCCCCTTTCCCTGCTGGACAATGAGGCCTCTGCGCCAGTAATATAGTAAGCAATCGGAAAAGTAGACATCATTGTGCATGGTGTTGCACTTGGTCACTAAATGGAAAGCACTCTGGGTATGAGAAGCCTTGTTTTCCTGTATGTCGCCGTGGCGCTGGGGGCATTCGTGTGCAGTACCGCCGCCGGTGCCCAGGACGTGCATGACTTCCATTTCAGCAGTTTCGAAGCCGACTATTACTTGTCCAAAGACGGGGAAGGGCGCGCGCATCTCCGGGTGGTGGAGCGGCTCACCGCGGAGTTCCCGGATCGTAATCAGAACAAGGGCCTGGCGAGGGCGATCCCCGCCGTATTCGAGGGCCATCCCGTTTCCTTCGAGCTGGAATCGGTGACCCGAAACGGCGAGCAGGAGCCCATATACGACCGCTACCGGCTGCGCAACAACGAGGTTGTGGAGACGGGGACGGATTACTACGTTCGTGGAACCCAGGTCTACGAATTCACCTACACCATGCGCGATGTTATCCGGGACGCCAATGGCGCGCAGGAGTTCTACTGGGACACGAACGGGACGGAGTGGCGTCAGGCCTTCGACGGATTGACCGCCCGAGTGCACCTCGATGAGTCCGTGCGGGACCTATTCACCGGCGAAACGCGATGCTATCAGGGTCCGCCGGGATCCACCCGACAATGCGGCGGCATCACGGAGGACGATTACACCTTCACCTTTGTTTCCGATGGGCGCATCCCGGCCGGCCACACCGTTTCCATGGTCTTGAACTTCGAGCCGGATGCCTTCCAGCCCTATAGCGAAGGCGCCGCAGGCGGGTTACGGACGCTGGGCGCCCTAGGCGCCGTGGGCATGTCGCTGGCTGGAGTGGCCTACGTGTTGCGGGCGCGCTTCACCCGGGGACGGGACGCGAGGAGCACGGCCCGTGTCACGCCGCAATTCAGCCCGCCCGCCGATATGTCCCTCGCACTGGCCGATGGCATCTACCACCGGACGGGTTCTCTTAAGCTCGCGCCCGCCCTGATCGTGGATCTGGCCATACGAGGCAACGTGCGCATCATCGAAACAGAGTTCAAGGGTCTTTTCGGAACTTCCAAGGATTACTCGGCGGAACTGCTCAGCACGGAAGGTCTCCGGGACGACGAGCAGGAATTCGTGCGCGCCTTGTTTGGTTCCGAAACGCCCGGGACTGTGCACATCTTCAAGAGCAATGACTCCGTATTAACCGCGCGGCTCGACGCCTTCCAGCAAGAAGTCAAGGAATCCATCTTGGCTGCCGGATACCGGGACAAGATTACCGTGGGCTGGACGCCGTACATCCTCACGCTTGCCGCCGCGGTCTTGGGCGGGGCCGTTGTGGCCACGGCCCCGCTGAGCGGCTTCGAGGAATGGCGCGCCGTGGGACTGCTCGCGGCTGGCGCGAGCTTCGTGTTCGTTGTGTTCGGCTCGTTAGGCATCCGGCCGCTCACGGAAGAAGGCCGGCCCCTATACGACTACCTCGCTGGGCTCAAGATGTACATCAAGGCGGATGAAGCGCGGCGGCTGCGCGCCCTGCAAAGTCCTGA
>PUOI01000122.1 GCA_003552765.1 Candidatus Hydrogenedentota bacterium
AAGAGGTGGCATGGCCTTCCAGGCCATGAATCACGGGCTGGAAGCCCGTGCTACGTCACCGCCGAGAATAGGGGCTATCCACAATCAAGGGCTGAGGAGGCGCCAGTGAAGTGTCAAGCCTACTGTTGTTGACCGCCAAAGTGAACGCGCTAAGAGGTGGCATGGCCTTCCAGGCCATGAATCACGGGCTGGAAGCCCGTGCTGCGTCACCACCAAGAATAGGGGCTATCCAAAAATCAAGGGCTGAAGAAGTGCTAGCGCCGGAAGAGGCGCGGCCGCGCTTCACGCAGGGCCGATTGCACCATCATGAACTCGCCGAGATTCTCCATGGTGAGCAGCCCCACAAGCTGGCCGCCCCGAAGGACGGGCACCGTGTAACACTCGCAATTCTGCAAACGCATGAAGGCGTTCTCCAGCATTTCGGTGGGGTCGGCGGTCTCGAATTCGGTATGCATGGCCTCGCGCACCGGCGCGTCCTCGCCTTGTTCGGACAAGGCCTTGAACAGGTCGGCCCGCAGCAATACGCCCACGACGCGTCCTTGGTCATCCATCACGGGGAAATCGTGCTGAAAGCCGGCGATGACATGGTCCACCGCCCGCTGAAGCGGATCCTCGGGATGCAGGGTTTGGAAGTCGGTGATCATGGCGCGGGTCAGCGGGATCCCGCCTAGCGCGGTTTTCATTTGGACCATGGAGGCCTCACTGCTGGCTCCCATCCACACAAAGAGCGCGATGAAAATGAGCAGCGGATTCAGAAAAAGGCCGACAAAGCCCAGGAAAATCGCCATCCCTTGCCCAATCGTGGCGGCGATTTGCGTGGCTTGAAGATATTCGAGGCGAATGGCCAACAGCGCCCGGAGCACGCGGCCGCCATCCATGGGAAACGCGGGCAGCATGTTGAACACGGCAAGAAAGATGTTGACCCAGAATAGGTTGACAAGGATGTTGCCTTGCCCGAGCGCGGCCACTTCAAGGAAGGCCGCCCCGCCCCACAGCGGCCACACAACCGCGAAGAGCGCGGTTGCCAGCACCACATTGACGGCGGGCCCCGCGATGGCGACCAGGAATTCCTGCAGCGGGTCTTCCGGCATCCGCTCGAGACGCGCCACCCCGCCAATCGGGAACAGGATGATGTCCTTGGTCTGAATGCCAAACTTCCGGGCGGTCAGGGCGTGTCCGAGTTCATGCAGCACGACCACGCCGAAGATGACCAGGACAAAAAAGAGCCCGTGCATCGCCTGAATGAGCGTGTGGTCCTGGGCATAGTGCAGGAAGCCTACCCACAGAAGTATCAGGAGAAAGGTCG
This sequence comes from Candidatus Hydrogenedentota bacterium, assembly GCA_003552765.1. Lineage (GTDB taxonomy): Bacteria > Hydrogenedentota > Hydrogenedentia > Hydrogenedentales > SLHB01 > SKRY01. The sequence goes on from PUOI01000122.1 coordinate 1,307, forward strand.
CATGGACATACACGCCGATGCCGGCGATAGTCCCGAGGCGCATTGACCACTTCATACGGAAAACCTTTGTGCTGGGTTGTTGTCTGCTGGACGGCGCAGTGGAAACACGCGGCCGTCCTCCCTACTCGAACAAACACCGCGATAACCTCTCGGCGCGGCTGGCAGCCGATGCGGCATTATATGAAATTGCGCACCGCAATTGCGATAACGCGCGTTCGGTTCGAGGGTGGTCTCAGGCGCGATGGGGCTTCGCGCTGGCGTCCCGCGTGCTGAAGGTCTCCGGGCTTTCCAAGGCCAGAGGCACATACTGCCGGCTCCGGACCAATTCGCCGATCGTGCGCTCCATGGTGCCGTCGCGGCCCGCGTTGATCTCGTCCAGCAGCGCGTTGAACCGTTGATCCTGACGCAGTTCGGAAGGGTCCCGGCCCGCTTCGCGCAAAGCGAGAATGACATTGCTCACCGTGATCCGGTCCAATGAACAGGCGGGCTGATACCGCGGGGGATCGTTCGGATGAAAGTCCGGCAAGACACACTGCGTCACCAATCCCGCGTCTTGAAGGATGTCCAGCGTTTCGTTGATGAGCCGGCTCGGCACATTCCAGGCTTCCGCCGCCTCCAGCGTGGATAGGGGCGGCTGGCCATGTTCGAAGCGGTGCCCGATTTCGATCATGGCGCGCAGCCCCGTGGCCTCGCGGTAGGCCTGGCTGGCGCCCTCGGCATAACGCTCCATGGCGAAGGTCTTCTCGTTCTGGTAGGCGAACGTCAATTCCGCTCCGGACAGGACCACCACCCAGCTCGCGTAAACCCACATGAGCAGCATGGGAACGGCGAAATAGCTCGTATAGATGATGTTGTAGCGGGCGAGACCGAACTGAAATTTCACATAGCCCATCGAGACGAGGTACCACAGGGTTCCCGCAAGAATGCCCGCGATCAGGGCGTACCGGAACACCACGCGGGTGTTGGGCACGAAATAGTACAAGGCCGTGAAGCTGGCCCACACGATGACGTACTGGAATCCGCGCAGCAATGCGGAGAAGGGACCGAGTTGCGCCATCAAGACTTCGCTTTCCAGGATCGCGAACAACGTGATGACCGGAATGACCACGAAGGGCATCAAGAGCAAGAGCACCAAGTAGTCGGCAATTTTGCGGAAGTAGCCCCGGCTGGACTTCAGTCCCCAGATCTTGTTGAACGAGGACTCGATGTTCTTCATCAGTCCGAACAGCGTCGCCAGAATGAACCCCAGGCCGGCCAAACCCAAGGTCTGAAAATCGGCCCGTTCCTCGGCGTACGCCAGAATCGCGGCGAGGGTTTCGCCCAGTTCGTCTCCCTCGCCGTCTTCTTCCCCGTTTCCCGCCTCGTTGCCGTTCGCCCGCATCATCAACAGGTCGATGACGCCCTCCCGCAGAAAGGATTCGTCGGGCTCCCTAGGGAACTCGGCGTCGTCCTCCACGAGATGGCCCGACATATACCGGTAGATCTCCTGATCCAAATCAATGGCTTGGACGATGGCGAACATGAAGATCAGGAGAGGGACAATGGACAACGCCGTGGCGAACGTCAGCGCCGATGCACGCAGCAGCAGGGCGTCCTGCACAAGGTTCTGCGCGAGCACAATCGTCACCCGGATGTGCTTGATGATGAAGCCTTGCGGCGCCGGCTCGCCCGGCCGGCCGATATGCCAAACGTCGTGAGTGACAAACCGCCGGCCGCGTTCGAGGGAGTCCCGCAATTCACGAACCCACTTAAACATACTGACATACTACACGCTGATCGCGCCGAAGAGCAAATGGCCCAGTTTGCCCTAATCCCTGGGTACGTGCGCTGCTCCAGACAACAACATCCCCCTTGATCCACCTCTGAAGGGGGTGGCCCGAAGGGCCGGGGCGATGTAAACGCACCGCACCCCTCCGTTGGATTTGTACCGCTCATGCGCGCAAAACGCCGGGCAGCGCCCCAAATCAGCCCGCAGGCGCCGCCGTGTCCGATAGTTTGTCATTGCTGACATACTATTGCCGGGCAAACGGGGCTATCGTTAGTCAGCACTGACAATACCTCGATGGTTCTTTGGTCAACCTTTCTGGACGCGTTCTTTGTAAAGCCTTGCACATCAATGCTTTAGCCTCAATGACACGAATTGGCATGCGCTTTGCTCCCTTAAGTGTTAGGAATAGGTTAAGCGGACCATCCGTTTGTTGGAGCATGTCCGCTGATGTGCAAGAGAGGAGGACTACCCATGGAGCGAGGCGTCGCGAAGGAGCGCATCATCAGCCTTTTGGCTGGAGGCGCGGTCATAGCCGTGGTTTGGCTTATCATGACCGGGCTGTAACCCCCGTCAGCCTCCTGGTGAGCGCCGTTTGACCAGCGTGTCATGCGGTGGCGGTCCAACGGGATTCATCAGGAGACTGTCACGAACTCCCTTGGCCCCTCCGGCGGGCCAGGGGAGTTTTGATTTTACCCCGCATCATGCCGCACGCAAATTCCCCTGTGCTGGATTTCCCTTAACCCGCCAAACACGCTTGATCCGCGGCGGGCGCTCGGGCAAACTATGTACGAGTGGACGCCAATGACGGACGTTTTGCTAAGGGGCCGAAGCGTGGATCGCAAGACAAAGGGATACGCCGAATGCATCAACACAAGGGCAGCCTTTCGCGCAGGGGGTTCATGGGCATCGTGGGCGCCGCCGCTTGGAGCGTGGGCTCTGGCGGATGGCTGAGAAACGTCAAGGCGGACGCCACGCTTGGCGCGCCGCTTTTTGCAGGCAGGGAACTGGAAACGCTTCGCCAACGGGCCGGCGGGGAAATCCGCTACATTCACATGGATTGCGGCATCCCCCCCACGGGCCACGCGCCGGAAGAACAGCTCTTCGCCGGTCTTATCGGCCTGGCCGTGCTGTCGCCTGGTGAACTGCCGGACCGGATTGCCGTTTTAGGCAGGCAAAACGATAGCGGGATACCAGCCCAGATGACAGCCCGCCTGGTCTATCCGCGCCACACCGCCATGCTCACCCTTGGCCGGGGCCGGCCGGGACTTGTCGTTCGCACGGTGAATGGCTCGGCTCATCGTTTGGAAGCCGCTGCTTATCTTGAAGCCATGGAGGATGACGCCTCCTCGCGCCTGGCGAGCCGCCTTTTCGCGGCCATCCTTGAAGCCAGTCCCCCCGCTTCCGAAGGCTCGACGCGGTAATCCCGCGCTGCCCGTCAAATATAGTACATGTGGGCGTGGTGCGCGTTCTCCACGATATCTTGCACCGTGATGCCTTCCAGTAGGTCATCGATCCCCTTGGCTATCTGCCGCCACGTGGGATCCAGGTCCTGTCCGTAAGAATCCTCGACGGGAGGCGGGTCGAGAACGGGTCCGTCTATGGCCTTCACGATCTCGCCCAGGGTGATGTCGCCGGGAGCCCGGTCGAGGCGGTAGCCGCCTTGCGAACCCCGTACGCTGCGCACCAATCCCGCCCGTTTGAGCTGTATGAGTATATGCACGAGGTACTTTTCGGGTATGCCCCGGCTTTCGGCTATGTGGGTCGCTCGCACGGGCTGTTGCGTGTGGGCCTGCTTGGCCAATTCCACTATGGCCCGGCACGCATAATCGCATCGCGAAGAGATGTTCATTCACTTGCCTCCCAACAATGATGAGTTCACTAATCATTATTGGGGATTTCCATGCCAGAAGTCAAGTAAGCTGCAATCGGCAGGTTAGACGGTGGGCTCGCCGGGCCAACCCTCGAAACGGATGGTGCTCCTGCTCGCTACGACCCGCGGGATGACACGATATCCCGCCATCTCACCCACATTTTCTTGGCTACGTTTGCTACGTAGTTCTCTTGCGGGAGCGGCTCAACCGTCAACGCGATGAGGGTGACATCGTCATGCGTGAAATCCTCTGAACCGCTGTGGCGGACCAGGGCGGCAAGGATTTCCCGCACCAGCGCCTCGTCGTTCGCCCCGGTGTGCGCGTTCAGAACGGACATCAGGTTGTCCTCGCCGAATAGGGCGCCTTCGGGGTCCGGCGTTTCGATCACCCCATCGCTATAGATGAGAAGACGCTCGCCCCCCTTGAGGCGAAGTTTGTGAAGCCCGTAACGCGCCGATTCCATCACGCCCAGGACAAGATTTTGAACGGCCTCGCCGTCGGAGGAATGCTCCTCTCGGTGGTCCAGACAGGTCCACTGGCCTGTGTCCGTAGCCCACATAAGTCCCGCGGGGTGACCGGCGTTGCAGACCGCCAGCGCGCCGCCGGCGGAGTCGTAGCTCAAGCAGAAGGCCGTCGCCATGGTCTCGAATCCGCGCTTCGCCATGCGGCGGTTCAAGGATGCGAACGTATGGGCGGGGTTGTGATGGTGGAACTTGTTTCGCAGCAGTTCATGCAACCAGGCGCTGATCTGGCTTACTTGTTCTCCGTGGCCGGCCACGTCCGCCAGGCACACCCGTCCGATCACGCCGTGGAAACAACTCGTCACGTAGTGAACGTCGCCGCCTTTTGAACCCCCGCACGGCTTGGAGTAGAGGAAGCCGCTTAGGCCGGGCAGTTGGATCGCCTTGGCTTCCTCGTGGTTGCCGCCCATGATCTCCGCGCAGGCCAGTTGCTTAACCGGAGCGGATTCGTCTTGCGTCATCGCGTTATCTCCTTACCCGCCCGCCTTGCGTGCCGCCGGACGAAATGCACAGCGCCACACCTCACGCCACGGGCATTTGGCGTTCGAGTTCTTCGCGGAAGCTTCGCAGTCCTTCGGAGACCGTCGGATAGACGCCATCCTGAGCCCCAAGATCCACGCAGATGCGATGGGCGCCAAGATGGGCGAAGCGGGCCGCTTGAAGGGGGGTAACCGGTCCCGCCACCTGTATGCTTGCGTTCAGTCTCAGGTAATCGAGATTTTGCCGGAGAATACGGACGCGATCGTAGGCCGCCCCCACGGGGATGGATTCGGAGAAGCCCGGCTCCGCCCCCAACACCATGATGCGATCGGCGCATTCGAGCAAGTACTCGAGACGCGTCAGGGGAACGCCTGGCTTCAACGCGGCGCCCGCTTCGAGCCCGGCCTCGCGGATACGCGTCAAGGTGCGATGAATATGCGCCACAGGCTCAACGTGCACGGTCAGAACCCGGCACCCCATCTCCGCGAACAGGTCAATGTGGGCATCGGGGTTCTCGCACAGGAGATGGACGTGGACGGGACACTCTCCACGCCGGGCGATGCCTTTGAGCAGCTGGGGGCCGTGGCCCGTCAACGGGGCAAACCGCCCGTCGGACACGGCGCAATAGAGTTCCGGCGCTCCGTGGGATGCGAGCGCGGTAAGCTCCTCTTCCAGCCGCATGACATTCAATGAGTCGAGACTCAAACTGAGATCGACGCCGCCCACCTAACTCCCCCTTTCTTACGCAGTCTGCGCTCCCCTCACGACGGCATATAGGAATGGCGTTGTGAATCAATACGCTCGACGGACAAAACGAACGCCCCCAATGACGCCGGCTTGAGCCCAATTACTTCGCATGAACCGAGTGTTGCTGGGGTTCCTGGTTCTGCTGGGGACATGCCGCCTCGCAGGCATACCCCTTGTGTTCCAGCTCGCAGCACCCCTGGCACACCGCAAAACCGCCTTCGCGCCTGCGGCGGCGGAACTCCTGCATTGTGGGGTTGTTCCAGATTTCGCGCAAGGTATTCTCGCGAACATTGCCTACTTTCTGAATGAAGCAGGGGTAGACCCCGCCCTTCGCCCCCACATAGAGATTCGTCCACACGGCGCGGCACTCGTAGTTGCTGAGATCATAGCCGCGTTCATGGTAGGTGAGCAACTCATCGTACGGCGTGCGAGGCAGACGCAGCTCTATGCCCACTTCCCCGGCCACGCGCTTGGTTTCTTTCAGCACCTCATCCAGACGATCCACGTCGATCGTGGGCATGGCCAGGTCCGCCCGGCTGAAGGAGCCCGGATCGGTATGGCCCAGCCCGGGCAAGTCGTGGGCCCGCATTTCCGTGAGCAGGTTGAGGACCTCGGCGCCGGCCTCTTTGGCGACGCGCGGCATTTCCGGCAACACCTCCAGGTTGTCCTTGAGCATCACCGTGTTGATGTGGATCAACGGACAGCTCTTGCCCATTTCCCGCCTGGTTTCGGCAAGCGTTTTGACGCCCTTAATGCTCTTATCGAACGCGCCTTTCTGTGCGCGAATCTCGTCGTGGACCTCACGGGTTCCGTCGATGGATATGCCGGCAAAGTTCAGGCCCTTCCCCCCCAGACGCTTGGGCGCCAGCTCCACGCTATGACGCGCGCGGGCCTCCGTCAGCATGGTCGCGTTCGACACCACATGCACCCGCCGTCTGGCGCAGGCATAGTCCAGGATTTCTCCAAAATCCTTCCGCACCCACACTTCGCCGCCCGTGAAGGTGATTAGACTCCAACGGCCCGTCTGGCCGATGACGTTAAACCACTCCTCCGTGGTCAGCTCGCCTTCGGCCTGCACCTTGGTGGGGGTGTTCTCAAGCCAGGTAATGTATTGGCACATCTTGCACCGCAGATTACACCGCCGCGTAACCTCAAAAAAGTAGTGCCACGCCGGAAACGAGCGCCCCGTCCGGGACAAATTGTAGGGTATGGCGGCGTACATCCGCACCATCGACCGGTACAGGGCTGTCACTCCGCCATTGACTTTCGGCAACGCGAACTTCATCTGTTCCCCTTGGATGCTAATACTGACGCGCTCCCAAGGCGCACGTCCAATTCTGCTTCAATCCCATGGAACTTCACACGACGCGAGGCCCCGCATGGAACTATCTATCCTTGTTCAGGAACATGCGTTTGCACGGACGTATTCCGCCGCCTCATCCCCAATCATACCGAATTTGGCC
>PUOI01000231.1 GCA_003552765.1 Candidatus Hydrogenedentota bacterium
ACAAGCGCGTAAACGAGGTGGAAGCGACCAACTTGCGGCCACACCCGTATGAATTCTACCTGTACTATGACATTTAATCGCCATTGCCCGGAGCTTCGGGCGAGTCTCTGAGCGATTAAGAGGACGGTTTTCCCCTCCTGGGCGCCTCCATGGGTTGCCTCTCCTCATCCCCCTAAGTCCTAATCCCCCGGGACTTAGGGGGATGCTATTTACAAGATAATCGGGGCCGGATCGTATTCGCTCCGCCTTGGTGTGTTACACTTAGGCCTCCTTGGCGGCGGGAGAACCGCACGCCGGGTCCCCAATCGCCGGATACGGCGGTGTGGAGGGTGTCTACATCCCCCGGCCCTACGGGCCACCCCCTTCCAAGGGGGAATTGATCCGCTCACCTGTTGGGTGAACTGCGGCCCACCTGGTGTGGCGGCTTTGGATTGGAAATTCCCCCTTTGAAGGGGGATCAAGGGGGATGTTCTTCCCTGGAGCAGCCGCTTACCCGGCGATTGGGGCGGGTTGTTCGTCTTGATATGCCACCGTTTTCAGAAGAGAGTACCATGAGCAGTCTAGTCCGCATGTGGCGCACTTGGCGCCACGGTCTGAAGTTTGCCAAAAAAGGAAAACACTGCCGCTTTCCTCACAAGTATCTTGAGGTGGACGGCCACGTCGAGTTGGGGAAACACTGCCGGTTCCGGAACAACGTGATTCTGCGCACCCATGGGGAGGGCAGAATCACGTTTGGGGACCGATCTGGATGCAGCTATTACTGCATCATCGAGTCCACGAATCTTGTGCAGATCGGCAACTACACGGGCATCGCCGAGTTCACGGTCATTCGCGACACCAATCATCTGGTGTACGGGACCAAGGAACATTGGCGTTACACCCCGCAGATCGCCCAACCCATCATCATCGGGGACAGTTGTTTGATTGGGAGCCGGTGCTACATCATGCCGGGCGTGACCATCGGCGAAGGCGCCGTGATCCATGCGGGCAGCATCGTCACCAAGGATGTGGGGCCCTACGAAATCTGGGCGGGTTCGCCCGCGCGGAAAGTCGCCCACCGCACCGAGAACGTGCCGCCGTCCAAGCAAAAGCTATTCGAGGAACTGGTGGAGCGGCATGGGATACAGAAGGATCGCTACATGGATGTATCCAATAGCGGGTCCTCCAAGGATTCCGCGCCGCTTCCGTAGCCGGCGCCCCACCCACGCACCCCATTGAAACCAGCATCTCACGGGAGATCCCATGGCCATACGAGCAATCACATTCGACTTCTGGCGCACCCTGTTCCGCGATCACGGCGGTGCGGAGCGGTGGCGGCTGCGCGCGAACGCATTCACACGCATGACGGGCGCCAAGGAGGACGCCGTGCTGGAAGCATTCGAGACGGTGAACCCGGTCTTTCAGCAGCATCACATCGAACGTCAGGAGACCCTCACCCCCCTTGACGCGGTTCGTATGGTGAGCAAGGAATTGGGCGTCGAGCTGGAGCAATCTCAAACCGAGGAACTCGCGGAGGTATTCGCCACCGCCATTATTCATCATTCGCCCGTGCCCATCGAGGGCGCCTTGGACGCCGTGCGGGAAGCGGCTGGACTTGCGCCCGTGGGCATCGTGTCGGACTCCGGCATAAGCCCCGGCAGTTCCTTACGGGTTCTGCTGGACCGCCATGGCTTCACGCCTTACCTTGGGGCGATGGCATTCAGCGATGAAGTCAAGGTGTCGAAACCGCAAGCCGCGATGTTCGAGACCGCCGCGCGCGGACTGGCTGTCGAGCCAAGCGAACTCCTGCATATCGGCGACTTAGAGTTCACCGACGTCGAAGGCGCGCTGGGCGTTCAAGCCAAGGCGGCCCTTTTCGCCGGAGATAACACCCGCCATCTCGGCGCCACCCGCGCGAACTATACGTTCACCTCATGGAACGAGTTCCTGGAGATGCTTCCCCGCTTAGTAGAATAGCTCTACGGGCGCGTTGCAGCCAAAAGAAATTGTAGTTGAGGGGCGCCGTGATTATCTCCATGGAGAATCGCGGCGCCCCTCAAGCTTTCTAATCACGCCCAATACTGGGCCTCCTCCCCCTTGGCTCTACGCTACGTGAAACTGGCCGCTTGCAAAGCTTGTACAATGCCGTTCATCTGCGCCATAATGAGAGACTGTCAAATGCACAGACTCCACGGATTCCGGCTGGAATGGTCCACCGGCCTCCGCGGGCGTGGATTGTCCCGTCTGTGGAACATGAACAGAAACTAAGGAGAATAGCACCATGAACGAACGAGGTATGACGCGCAGAGACTTTGGCAAGGTGGGCATCGCCGCAAGTTTCGCCGCGTGGACAGCGCGGAAGGCCGCGGCCGAGACCAACTCCGACACGCTCAAGATCGGACTCATCGGCTGTGGCGGCCGGGGAACGGGCGCGGCCAGGGACATCCTCAACGAACGCAATGAGAATGTTCAATTGATCGCCTTGGCGGATGCCTTCGAGGGCCGCGTGAATAACTGTAGAAACAGCTTGGAAAACGATGACAACGAGGCGATTTCCGGCCGGACCAATGTCGATGACGACCACTGCTTCGTGGGAATCGACGCTTACCAGCAGTTGCTGGAGACGGATGTCGACGTTGTGCTCAATGCCACGCCGCCCTACGCGACCGCGCGGCACATTGAAGCCATCATCGATGCTGGCAAGCATATCTTCGCGGAAAAGCCGGCGGGCGTGGATCCCGTGGGTATTCGGCGAGTTATCGCCGCCGCTGAAAAGGCCGAGGAACAGGGTCTTTCCTTCGTGGCGGGCACGCAACGCCGCCACCAGCGCCAGTACATCGAGACCATCGAACAGCTCCAAGACGGCGCCATCGGTGACATCTTGGCCATGCAGGTCTACTGGGCCGGCGGTATCCCGTTTGCTCACGAGCGTCAAGAAGGCGAGAGCGACCTCGCCTACCGCGTCCGCAACTGGATCCCGAACTGCTGGACCAGCGGCGCGAACATCGTCGAGCAGCACATCCACAACATCGACGTGATTAACTGGCTCAAGGGTGAACCGCCCCGAAGCGTGTTCGCCTCGGGCGGCCGGGCGTGGCTTCCGGATGAAGAGCGTTACGGCGATATCTGGGACAACTTCAGTTGCGACTACGAGTATCCCGATGGCACGCACATGTACAGCTTCTCGCGGTGGTGGCCCGGCGGAAGCGACGGCGGCGTGCACGAGCGCGTTGTGGGAAGCCAGGGCGAGAGCAATTGCCAGGACATGGGCGAGAGCGGCATCAACCCCATGGTGCAAGAGCACATCAATTTGGTGAACAGCATCCGGGGCGATGGGCCGTACTACAATGAAGGCCGCCAGGTCGCGTACTCGACCCTGACCGCCATCATGGGCCGCATGTCCGCCTACACCGGCCGCCGCATCCTCTGGGAAGAGGCCATGGAATCGGACCTGTCCATCGTGCCGGACGAACTCGACTTCGACCTCGAGTATCCCCTGGATCCCGTGCCCGTTCCGGGCGAGGACTAAACCTGCCGCTAAACAATGACGAGTGCCTTGGAATAGGGGGTGGGGCGATACCCCCATCCCCTTCCAAGAACAACAGCAGCCGGCGCCAGCAAGATGCCGGCGGTACGAGGACTTGGCCAGCACCAAGGAGGAGGAAGCACTCAATGAATGGACGAGGAATGACGCGCAGAGATTTCGGCAAGGTGGGCTTGGCGGCCAGTTTCGCCGCTTGGACAGCAAGACGAGCCGCCGCCGAAACAAACTCCGACACGCTACGGATTGGGCTCATCGGCTGTGGCGGCCGGGGAACGGGCGCGGCCCGCGACATCTTGAACGAACGCAATGAGAATGTCCAGTTGATCGCCTTGGCGGATGTCTTTGAAGATCGTCTCAATGGCTGTAGAAACAGCTTGGAAAACGATGGCGACGAGGCGATTTCGGGCCGGACCAACGTTGACGATGAGCACTGTTTCGTAGGACTCAACGCCTATCAACAGTTGCTCGAGACGGATGTGGATGTTGTGCTCAACGCGACGCCGCCCTTCGCGACGCCGCGTCACGTCGAAGCCATCGTCGATGCCGGCAAACATGTTTTCGCGGAAAAGCCGGCCGCGGTGGATCCCGTGGGCGTCCGGCGGGTCATCGCCGCGGCGGAAAAGGCCGAGGAACAAGGCCTGTCCTTCGTGGCGGGCACACAGCGCCGCCACCAGCAAGAATATGTTCAAACCATTGAACAGATCCACGACGGCGCCATCGGCGAAGTCTTGGCCATGCAGGCATACTGGTGCGGCGGCTATCCTTGGTCGCGCGAACGCGAAGAAGGCTGGAGCGACCTCGAATACCGCATCCGCAACTGGAATTTCTATTCGTGGACCAGTGGCGCGAACATCGTGGAACAGCATGTCCACAATCTTGACGTCATGAACTGGGTCAAGAACGGCCATCCACAAAGTGTGTTCGCCTCGGGCGGCCGGGCGTGGATGCCGGAAGAGGAAATCTACGGCGATATCTGGGACAACTTCTCCTGCGATTTCGAGTACCCCGACGGCACGCATATGTACAGCTTTTCCCGCTGGTGGCCCGGCGGAACCGACGGAAGCGTGCATGAACGAGTAACAGGCTCCGAGGGCGTGAGCAGTTGCACGGATATGGGCGAGAGCGGCATCAATCCCTTTGTTCAGGAGCACATCAACTTGGTGAACAGCATCCGGGGCGACGGGCCGTACTGCAACGAAGGCCGCGAACTCGCTCACGCAACCCTGACCGCTATCATGGGCCGCATGTCCGCTTACACGGGCCGCCGCATCTTGTGGAACGAGGCCTTGGAATCGGACCTCTCCATCGTGCCGGACGAACTCGACTTCGACCTCGAGTACCCAGTCGGCCCCATTCCCGTGCCGGGCGACGCCTAGGCGCATTCCAACGCACCGTAAACGTATACACGGTTAAGAAGGAGATTTCACCAATGAACGAGCGTGGCATAACACGCAGAGATTTTGCGAAACTGGGCGCAGCCGCGAGTTTCGCCGCTTGGACCCAGCGCAGAGCCGCCGCCGAAACCAACTCCGACACCCTCAGGGTGGGGGTTATTGGTTGCGGCGGCCGGGGCACCGGCATGGCGATCAACATGCTGGACGAACGGAACGAGAACGTCCAGGTGGTCGCCCTGGCCGATGCCTTCGAGGATCGCCTCAACAGTTGCCGCAACGCGCTGGAGAACAACGACAACGTTGCCGGCCGGGTCAACATCGATGACGAGCACTGCTTCGTTGGATTCGACGCCTACCAGCGGCTGGTCGAAGCCGATGTGGATATCGTCATGGATTGCAGCCCACCGTACAACAGGCCCAAGCACCTGGAAGCCATCGTCGCGGCCGGTAAGCACATCTTCGCGGAGAAGCCCGTTGCGGTGGATCCCGTGGGCGTGCAGCGCGCCCTTGCCGCGGCGGAGGAGGCCGAGGAAAAGGGCCTTTCCTACGTCGCGGGGACCCAGTTCCGCCATGACAGCAGGCGGATCCAAACCATCGAGCAGATTCACGACGGCGCCATCGGCGATGTTGTAGCGCTAACGACCTACTACTGCGGCAACCTCCCGTGGTCTCGCGAGCGGGAAGAGGGATGGAGCGACCTCGAATACCACCTGCGCAATTGGCTGGTCCACAATTGGACCGGCGGGTCCAATATCGTTGAGCAAGCCGTCCACGGTCTCGACGTCATGGATTGGGTCATGGACGGCCCGCCGCGGAGCGTGTTCGGCTCGGGAGCGCGCTCTTGGCTGCCGGAGGAGGAACGATACGGCGACATCTGGGACAATTTCACGTGTAACTACGAATATCCCGATGGCACGCAGATGTACCACCTCTCCCGGTGGTGGCCCACCGACGGACAAGGCGGCGAACGCATCGTCGGAACGGAGGGAATCAGCGATACCCAAGACATGGGCGAACCCGGCATCACCTCGACCGTGCAACAGTTCATTGACCTCACGAACAGCATCCGGGGCGAGGGGCCGTATTACAACGAAGGCCGCCGCATCGCTCACTCGACGATGACCGCCGTGATGGGCCGGATGTCCGCCTATACGGGTCAGCGCATCCTTTGGGATGAGGCCATGGAGTCGGACCTCTCCATCGTGCCGGACGAGCTGGATTTCGACCAGGAATACCCCGTCGGCCCCATCGCCGTGCCGGGCGAAGAGTAATCCCCAACATAACATCGCGGCGCACTCCCGCCCATCACCGGGTACAGGGAGTGCGCCGCGTTTCTTTGCTATTCGCTCAATTCCGGAGGGAGACTATGCGCTGCTGCCCGTGCGGTACCCGGCCAAATCCATCGTGACAAACCGGTACCCCGCGGCTTTTACGCCTTCCACGACGCCATGACGGATCTCGGAGTCTAGAAGCTTGGGGATGTCGGCGGGGTCCACCTCGATGCGGCAAAGATTGCCATGGTGGCGGGCGCGGTATTGACGGAAGCCGTGTGCGCGGAGAACCTCCTCCGCCTGTTCCACTTTCGAGATGTCCTCCCGGGTTACACGCGTGCCCGTGGGGAAGCGCGACGCCAGACAGGCGAAAGCCGGCTTGCTCGCGGTTGGCAGGCCGCGCCGCGCGCTAAGGGGACGGATCTCGTCTTTGCTGAGGCCAGCCTCTTGCAGCGGAGCCACGACGGCATATTCCCGCGCGGCGGTAGCACCCCAACGCGTGGGATCGGCTAGGTCGTCCACGATCGCGCCGTACGCCAGCACCTTCACGTTGTTCTCTTCGGCGAATTGCCGCATACGCGCAAAAAGGGCCGTCTTGCAAAAATAACAGCGCTTTCCGTCGTTGCGCAGGTAGCCCTCGTCATCGAACTCGTGCGTCTCCACGACGTGCAGATTCCAGCCCCGCTCTTCGGCGAGTTCCCTGGCTTCGTGCACCTCCGCTCGCGGTATGCTGGGGCTATCGGCCAACACCAGCGTGGCCGCCTCGCCCAACACCTCGTGCGCGATTTCCGCAAGATACGACGAATCCACCCCGCCGGAATAGGCGATCGCAATGGAACCGTACTCGCGCAGATCCTCGCGTAACCGGTCTTCTTTTTCCAAAAGCTCGTCAGATGGCGCCAGCGTATCGGGTTTCATGGATGCTCCCTGTCACACAGTCTTCGTGGGCTTCTTCCAGCCGCACAGGCACAATAGCGTTTCGATAACCATCCTTGGAACGCACAGCGGTCCACAGATAATTTCCGGTGTAACCGAGCCACACGCCGTCATTCTCATACTCCAAGAGAACCGATTGAACCGAACCAACCTGGCTCTCGCGGAAGGCCCGACGCTTTTCCTTGCTAATCCCCCGCGCCACGGCCCCCCGGCGGTTTATGGTTTCCGTATCCACCTTATCGGCGTAACGGGACGAGGCGGTGCCCGGCCGGTCGCTGTAGGTAAAGACGTGAGCGTAGGTAATGGGGCTATTGCGCAGCAGATCGCACGTGGCTTCGAAATCTTCTTCCGTTTCGCCCGGCATTCCCACAAGGACATCGGCGCCCAGGCACAAGTCCGGGACCTCCCGCGCCGCGCGCTCCACAAACGCCAGGTACTCCGCGCGCGTGTAATGCCGTTTCATGAGCGTCAGCACGCGATCCGAACCCGATTGGACGGGGATGTGCAAGTACGGCAGGAGACCGTGAGCGGGATCGGCCATGCGTTCGAGCATCGTCCCGGGAATGGTGCTCGGTTCGAGCGAACTGACCCGCAGCCGGTCGATGCCTGGGATGGCGTCCAGCGCATCCAACACCGCCGTGATGTCCCGGTCCTCATGGTTGTACATGCCCACATTCACGCCCGTGAGCACAATCTCCCGCGCGCCGCTCTCGGCCAAGCGCTCCGCCTCAGCCATGAGATTATCGAACGAGCGGCTCCGCGCGCGGCCCCGGGCGAACGAGACAATGCAGAAAGAGCACATGAAATCGCACCCCTCCTGAATCTTCAGGTTGGGCCGGGTCACCGGGGATTCGCCCGCGTTCACGCCGATGGTGAAGTCCGTGCGTTCGATGCGATCGCGCACAAGCCGCGGCTCGGGGTTCTTTCCCTGCCCCACGTACGCCAACACGTTAAGCTTCTCTTGGTTGCCCACGATCAAGTCGAGTCCCTCGATC
>PUOI01000100.1 GCA_003552765.1 Candidatus Hydrogenedentota bacterium
AGTTACGCGGATTTCCTCACGGATGTCCGAGGCGATCATGAACAGGCTGAGGAGCATTATCGCCGAGCAATTGAAGTGGACCCCAACCGTGTGAATGTTCTGAACAACTATGCGAATTTCCTCACGGATGTCCGGGGCGATTATGACGCGGCGGAGGAGCATTACCGCCGCGCGCTTGAACTGGACCCCAAGCATGCGGGTGTGCTTGGCAATTACGCGAGTTTTCTTACGGATGTGCGGGGCGATTATGAGGCAGCGGAGGAGCATTACCGCCGGGCGCTTGAAGTGGAGCCCGACGATGCTGACACCCTCGGCAACTACGCCAAGCTGTTGTTTATCCAGGGACGCTCCGATGAAGGCGCCGAGATGTTGCGGAAGGCCTTTGCACGTACACCGGATGAGGCCGCGCTCAATTGCGAGCTATTTTTTTATGCCTACGCCCATGCCTGGACGGAGTGGCCGGATGCGCTTGCCAAACTCAAGGGACTCTTGCTAAAAGGCGAGCGGTCCAAGGGCTGGAAGCTGGGTGAGAACGCGCGCGCCGCAAGGGAGCAGGGCCATCCCGAACCTGAGTTTGTTGAAGCGCTGGCCAAGGTGGTTAGCGACGAGGAATCCATCGAAACGTTGGAGCAGTTCCCCGTCTGGTGGGATGTGCTTACCTGATAAGTCGTGCTGTGATTATGAACGCATTGAATAGAGTCAGCCCCCAATGTATACAGAAGGAGTTCGGACCATGAAGACTAACATCGTAAGAGGTATTGCGTTATGTTCGCTCATTTGGGCCAGCGCGGCGTGGGGCGCGGATGTGTACGTGGCCCCGGACGGCGATGACGCGTGGCCGGGCGCGTTGGCGGAGCCAAACGCGGAGGAGACGGATGGTCCCCTGGCGTCGTTGGCGGGGGCCAAGGCGCGGGTGCGCGAGCTGTTGGCGGAGGAGCCGGAAGAGGCCATCGTGGTCGAGATCGCGGATGGCTTCTATCCGTTGGACGAAACGCTGTTTTTCGAGCCCGCCGATTCCGGCACGGAACAGGCGCCGGTGATCTACCGCGCGGCGGAGGGGGCTCAGCCCGTCATCAGCGGCGGCGAGCGCCTCAACGGCTGGGACGAGGGAGACGATGGCCGCTGGCGCGTGACGTTGGACGAGGTGGCCGAGGGCGAGTGGGACTTCACCCAGTTGTTCGTGAACGATCAGCGCCGTTTCCGGCCGCGCTTGCCTCGTGAAGGCTACTTCTACGTCGAACGCCAGCTGGGTCCCTCGCCCGCGCATGAAGACCAAGGTCACGACCGGTTTGGCTACGCCGAGGGCGACATCCCGGACGATCTCGACGCTGGGCAGTTCGAGGTCATGGCCATTCACATTTGGTCGGCCTCCCGCATGCGCGTGGAGGACTGGGACCAAGACGAGCGCGTGTTCACTTTTACGGGTCCCACGTCGGCGCTGACGCATTGGGCCGAATTCCAGGATGGGCGCCGCTACTTCCTAGACAACGTGGGCCAGGCCCTGGAAGAACCCGGCGAATGGTATCTCGACACGGACACCGGCGAACTCACCTACATCCCGATGCCGGATGAAACGCCGGAGGACGTCGAGGTTGTTGCGCCGCGGCTGGAACAGCTCGTGGTGTTGCAGGGCGATGTGGACAACGAAGACTGGGTGCGCCATCTGCGCTTCGAAGGATTGACCTTCGCGCACACGAACTGGACGCTGCCGGAAGAGGGGTATTCCTTCCCGCAGGCCGAGGTACCGCTAACCGCCGCCATCCTTGGCGTGGGCGCGCGGGACGTCACCTTCGACGGCTGCGCCGTGCGGCACACCGGCGGCTACGCCTTCGAGGCGGGGCCGGGCTGCCGCGACGTGGCTCTCCTGCGGTCGGAACTCGTGGATCTCGCGGGCGGCGGCGTGAAGATCGGCCATGGCGGCGGCCCCGGCTCGTGGGCGATAGGCGACTTGGATTCGATTGACCTGTCGGCGGACGAGGCCGAGGCGCAACGCATCACCATCCACGACAACACCATCGCGCACGGCGGGCGGATGCATCCCGCGGCGGTGGGCGTATGGATTGGGCACACGTCCCACAACACCGTCACGCACAACGATATCTTCGACTTCTATTACACCGGCGTGAGCGTGGGATGGACCTGGGGCTACCATGAGCCGAGCCGCTCGCACCACAACCAGATCGATCACAATCACATCCACACCATCGGCCTCCACGTCTTGTCCGACATGGGCGGCGTCTACACGTTGGGCTTGAGCCCCGGCACGACGGTCAACAACAACGTGATGCACGACATCATGAGCTATGGGTACGGCGGCTGGGGACTGTATCCCGATGAAGGCACAACGGACATCGAGATGCGCGACAACCTCGTCTACCGCACGCGCACCGGCGGCTTCCATCAGCATTACGGGCGGGACAACGTCATCGAGAACAACATCCTCGCCTTCGCGGAACAACACCAGGTGCAACGGACGCGCACCGAGGACCACCGCTCGTTCTTCTTCCGCCACAACATTGTGTATTGGGAAGATGACAGTCCGTTGTTGGGAAGCAACTGGGAAGACGACAACTTCACCATCGACCACAACCTCTACTACAACCCGAACCATGACATCACGTTGTACGGCGGCGCGACGCTGGAAGAATGGCGTGAGCGCGGGCATGACCTCGAGTCAATGATCGCCGATCCGCTTTTCGTGGATGCGGCAAACGAGGATTTCCGCTTGCGGGCGAACTCCCCCGCTCTGGACGTAGGTTTCGAACCCTTCGACTATAGCGCGGCGGGCCGCATCACCGCCCCCGTGTTCAGCGAAACGCTGCCCGATGTACCGGTGGCCTACGAGAGCTACCCTAGCGAGTAGACCGAACAACGAAGACGGGGACACGCGCTCCCACCAACAAGCGTGTCCCCGTTTGTGCACAGTTGACCCGGATAAGAGGGTGTGCATCCCCCGGCCCTACGGGCCTGCCCCCTTTTAAGGGGTTCGTACCGCCGGCGTCTGGCCGGCAAGAAAGGCCGTATCGAGGCGGCGGTATATATGCCGGCAGGATGTCGGCGCTACGAGTTGTTCCGTGAAGTAGCGCCCTATCCGGCGATTATGGTTGATGCCGTTCATGGACGAACGGCGATCTCATCCGGTATAGTGGCAGTTCTCCTTGAACTCTTATCGAATTTTCTCTGGTGGTATGACATGAGTTTAGTCCGGCTGGACAATGTGGTAAAAACCTACAGCGGTGAGCACGTACTCGACGGAGTCAGCTTCCGGGTCGAGGAAGGCCAGAAGGTGGGCCTGATCGGCCGGAACGGCACGGGCAAGAGCACGTTGATTCGTCTCATTACGGGCGAGGTTGAGTCCGAATCGGGCACGGTCGAGCGCATGCGCCGGGCTCGTTTCGCCCACCTTGCTCAACTGCCTCGGTTCGACAGTTCGGACACCATCTTTAGTGTGGTCATGCGTTCGTTCGAACACCTTATCGCCATGGAGAAGGAGTTGCGCGGTCTTGAGCGCGCCTTGGAATCCGGGGATTCCGAAATGCTGGAGCGCTACAGCCGGAAGCAGGACGAGTTTCAGGCCAAGGGGGGCTATGAGTTTCGGACGCGCGCCCGGCGCGTGCTCTCGGGGCTTGGATTTAAGGAAGAGGACCTCGAACTGCCTGTCACCGCCCTAAGCGGAGGACAACGGACACGGCTCCTGCTGGCCCTTGTCCTTCTCGAAGACGCCGACCTGCTGCTGCTAGACGAACCCGAGAACCACCTCGACCTCGAAGCCCGGGAATGGCTGGAGGGATTCCTGAAGGAATGGCCCCGGGCCTTCGTCATGATCAGCCACGATCGCCACATGCTCAATTCGGTGACCGAGACCATCGCGGAAGTCGAACGCGGCGAACTCTTTCAACACACCGGCAACTATGATGCGTTTCTGGCGCATAAGGAGCTGGTCCGGGAACAACAGCAGAAGGCGTACGAACGCCAGCAGGAATACATCGCGAAGCAAGAGACGTTCATCAATCGCTTTCGGTACAAGAACACCAAGGCGAGTCAGGTCCAGGGCCGCATCAAGCAGTTGGAGAAGATGGAGCGCGTGGAGCCGCCCCCAGCGGATGGCCCCAAGGCCGCTTTCCGGATGGGCGATGTGGTGCGCACGGGCCAAGTGGTGTTGACCGCCCGAGGCATGGGCATGGCGTACGGTGATCTGCGCCTGTATGAAGATGTGTCGTTCTCGTTGAACCGGGGAGAACGCCTGGGCGTCGTGGGTCCCAACGGCGGGGGCAAGACCACGCTCTTGCGCCAGTTGGCGGGACGGCTCCCGGAAGGTCAGGGGAGCGTGGAGCTGGGCCACAAAGTGCGCTTGGGCTACTACGATCAGCATCAAGACACCCTGAATCCCGCGAGCGATGTCCTCACGGAGGTCCATGGCGCCGCGCCCCAGATGAAGCCCGAAGCGGTGCGTTCGTTTCTTGGGCGTTTTCTGTTCACCGGCCAGGACGTGTTCAAGCCGGTGGAGGCTTTGAGCGGCGGCGAATTGGCCCGTGTGGCGTTGGCGAAACTCATCCTCGGGGAGGCGAATCTCCTATTGTTGGACGAGCCCACGAATCACCTGGACATCGCATCCCGGGAAGCCCTCGAGAACGCGCTGCTGGCCTATCCGGGCTCCATGGTGCTGGTCTCGCATGACCGCACGCTCGTGGACAAGCTGGTGAACAAACTCCTTGTGATCGAGAACGGTAAGGCGCACGTTCATCTCGGCAATTATTCGAGTTACCGCTGGAAACACGGCGGCGCCGAAGCGGAACCGGATGCGGCAAACAAAGAAGACGCGATGAAGGTTCGCCGGCAGGACAAGGCGCGCAAGAGCGGCCGGCAGAAACAGGATTCCGAGCAACGTAAGCGGCGCAAGGAGCTGGAGGAGTTGGAGAACCGCATCCTTGACATCGAGACGCTCATCGAACAGTATGAGGAGCGTTTTGCCGAGTTGGATCCCAGCGATTACGCCAAGGCCAATGCCTTGAAGGAAGAGTACGAGGGACTCAAGGCGGATTTGCAGGAGCTTTACGGACACTGGGAATCCTTGGCGGAGGAGTTGGCTTCGTGAGCCTGCGGCGCGCATTGGATCTCAGGCGCCGTATCGCGGTAGACTGGCGAGTGCGTAACGAAATGCGGCCTTCTCTGTATGGTAGGGAAAGGGGTTTCCGCTTTTCGGAAGCACGTCTAACACCCAATTTGGAACACACGCCCTGGAAGCGAAATAAGGAGGATTCCATAGTGAAGAAGCATCTGCAGATGGTGAGTAGAAAACCCGTGGCCCTTGCCGAGGAAGATCTCAACATTATCTTGAAGCTGACGTTCTTCGCTCAGATACTGCAAGCGGTCGACGGGTGGGTCCAACGAAAAGAAGAATAACAAGCAGTGTTGGTTTCGCGCGGCGCTCCCCCGGAGGGCTGTGTGGCGGTAAGAATCCTCCGAGGCACATCAAAACCTGGCGCTTTCAGGGAGGATCAGGACATGGAGGGTAGCATGATGACGAAGCATTTCCGGACAATCAGCAAACAGCCGTTGCCTCTCGCCGAAAACGATGAGTTCGAGTTTGATCTCATCTTGAAGTTAGAGTTTGGGACCCAGGTATTGCAAGCGGTCGATGGGTGGGTCCAACGAAAGACCAACGGCGAGCCGCCCGCAGGCGAATAAACCGCGAATGAGCCAAGGCGCATCCCCCTTCGCCCCATTTGGACGGGTGAAGGGGGATGCATACATGAGCCGCTCTCACATCCTTCTCCGTGCTCGCGTGTCAGGCCGGCATATCGGGCACGGACCTACTCGTCCGCCTGAGCCCGTTTCAGGCAAAGGGTGATGTGGCGGCCCTGTTCGTCTTCGAGTTCGACTGCTTCCCGCTGGTACTGGGCCGCGATTTCGCGCATCAGCTTAAGCCCTAGGAAGGCGACGGCCAGCACGGTCTCTTTCTTCAGCCCCACGGACCACGCAATCGCTGGGGCGGCGGCCAGGCTAATCCCGCCCGTGTAGGGGGCCAATCCCAAGGAGGCGCCAAGACCCGCCATCGCCGACGACGATAGTTCGGTGATGGCGTACCCTTGCTGCACCTTGGCCGCGAGATCCGCTTCCAGCAGAATCGCCCCGGTCCCTTGATTGACCGCCGCTTCCAGTTCCTCCCGCGTAGCGGCTATGCGCGCATCCATTGACTCACTCCCGTCTGAACAGCGTTGCGGTTGTTGTCGTCTTGACGCCGAAGGACGCCCCTCCTCGCCCCTTCCCGCGCGGCTACGGGGTCTCCTCCGCCTCCCGGTCAAGAATTTCGGCGATCACATAGGGCGGATGTTTGCGGACTTCGAGGTATATGCGTCCCACGTACTCGCCAAGAATGCCCAAGGCGAACAATTGGAGGCTGCCCACCCCTGTTAGCAGGGCAAGATAGAAGACCTGTTCCCCGGCCATCCAGCCGCCTTGCGCCCATAGTATCACCGCAACGGCGAGGAGTCCCAGGCTAACGCCTCCAGCGATCGCCGCGGCGATGAGGGAGAGATAGAGCGGCTTGGCGCTAAAGCCGGTGATGAATAGGACGAGGTGTTTGAAGCGAGCCCGGATGTCGAACTTGTTCCGGCCATGCACACGGCGCCGGGCCGTGACCGGCAGGCACGCGTGCCGTCCGAACGCGAGCCAGGCGAACAACCCCTTGAGATAACCGGTCAATTCGTTGTAGTGACTCACCGTTTGAACCAGGCTCGCGCGCAGCGCCACGAAACCGCTATTCGAGTCGGGCAATTGGAAGCCGGTTAGCTGATGCGTGATTCGGCGGGCCAGCCGCGCCAACACCCGCATGCGCCATGAACGTCCCTCGCGCGGCCGCATTCCGAACACGATGTCGTAGCCTTCCCGCAACTTGTCCAGCGCGGGTGGAATGTTCTCGGGCGGAACCTCCAGGTCGGCGTCCATCAAAATGACCTCTTTCCCCTTGGCGTGGCGCAAGCCGGCGGTCAACGCCATCTGCTGACCGAAATTGCGGATGAACCGGATGGCGCACATCCGTTCGTCTTCTTCACAAAACCTGCGAATCACGGACCAGGATCCGTCGGTGCTGCCATCGTCAACGAAGATAATCTCAAACGGCGTTTCCTGCCGTTCCAGGACGGGCAGGAGTTCCTCGCGCAAAGGGGAAAGACATTGTTCCTCGTTATAGACGGGAATCACCACGGAGAGCGCCGGCGTCTGTGTCTGGGATCCTTGTTCCATGCGCGAGAGTATAGCATAGCGCGGCGTCTTTACCCGAAGAACGGCTGATAATGTGCGTCCTGCATGGGGTTTTGTGTATACTAGCCCGTGAGTGCTCTAGAGAGCGCTTGTTCCCTGACTCCCAATTCCCTAGTTCCGGATTCCGTTCCGGATAGCATCAACATATCCCCGAGCGAAAGAGGCTGCATTGTCATGGTGAAGAGCTTATTGATTGACCCGGCGGAGGTGCGCAAGGGCAGCATCCTGCAACTGGGCGAAATACCCGTTAACACCTACTCCAAGACCCTGCGTGAAGAGCTTGATTCCAACCCGGATGTCACCCACGAGAGCTGTCTGCGCATCTACCGCGACATGCTCCTCATTCGCGAGTTCGAGACCATGCTCGACCAGATTAAGAAGCAGGGCGATTACGACGGGATCGCGTACAAGCATGCCGGCCCGGCCCACCTCTCCATCGGCCAGGAGGGCGCGGCCGTTGGCGAATGCTTCTATCTCACGGAAAAGGACCACATCTACGGGAGTCACCGCAGCCACGGCGAGGTGATCGCCAAGGGGCTCACCGCCATCAATTGCCTGAGTCCGGCTGTCTTGCGGACCATCATGGAAACCTACTTTGACGGTTCGATCCTTCGCGTGATCGAGAAGAACGCGCCGAGCCCCAAACAGCTCCAGATTTCCACCAACGGAAAGGCCTTGTTCAGCAGTGATGAGGAGGACGAGGCGGCCATCGACTACCTGCTGTACGGGCTGCTCTCCGAAATCTTCGGCCGGGAAACGGGATTCAACAAGGGCATGGGCGGCTCCATGCACACGTTCTTCATGCCCTTTGGCATCTA
>PUOI01000175.1 GCA_003552765.1 Candidatus Hydrogenedentota bacterium
CGTCGCCGCCCGACTCCACGGCCAGCGTGGTGGCCGTGATGGGATCGCGGATGCCCTCCATCACGCGCGCGTGAAACTGTCCGGTGAGCACGACCGGTTCGTCCGGTGTGATGTCCGTTGAAGCCCAGCCGATGCGCAGCCCCTCGGCATCGTCTCCGAAGGCCATGGCGGGCATGAGAAGCGCCGCCGCCGCAAACGCTGTGAGTCCGCTTAAGAAAAGGTGCGCCGGTTTCACTTGCTTATCCTCCCTGTTGACTTACGGTGGCCATTCTGGAATTAAATCGTCGGCAGTTGGTATGGAGCGCGCCGGGGGCGATCCAGAAAATGGTTGCCCCAGTCGCTGTTCGTGAACTCCTCCGCTTCCGTGTCCCATTGCAAGCGGTTGCCCGTCTCGCCGGTGACCTCGCTCACCCACCGGGCGATGTTGCCGAGGTGACACACCGTGGCCGTGCGATGGCCCGTTTCCACGTCCGCCACGGGCTGGCTCCGATCCTTGATGCAATCCAGCCAATTCCGGTGATGGTCCTCGCTGCGGTACAGTTCGACTTCGGGGTCTTCCAAGGGCTCCTCGGCCAAATCTTCGGGATCCGAGCTTAGGTGGCCGCGGCTAATGGTGATGCTGCCCTCCTCGCCGATGAAGCGCGCGCCGGTGTTAATGTCCTCGGCGAACTCGACCGTGATGTCTCCGGGATAGCGCATGAAGACCTTTGGCTCCAAACCTTGGAGGCTGGTGTGGCATTGCGTGCAGGGTTCATCCGGCAACGTGTCCGGCCTGTAGGTGACCGCTTCAAAGGGTTCGCCCTCGGTCCAGATTTCCTCCGGGCCGTCCACGCCGAGCGCCCATTGCACGATGTCGAGCCCGTGCGGTCCGAAGCAGGTCATCTCGCCGCCGCCAAAAGCGCGCATCGAATACCAGGCGCCGTAGGTCACGCCCTCGGCTCCCGCCGTGAGAAGGGGGTTGTAGGGATGCGGCTCGACGGGACCGCACCACATGTCCCAGTCCAATTCGGGCGGGATGGTCTCGCCAGGCAAGCCATTTAGCCACGGGCTGAGATAGTGGTGGGCGATCACCTTCTCGAGTTTGCCAAGGCGTTCATTCCGGATGAGCATGCATCCCTTGTATTCCTGTTCGCCCGAGCGTTGTTGCGTACCGGTCTGCAACACGCGGTCATGTTTGGCCACGGCCTCCGCCATTAGCCGGCCTTCCCGCACCGTGTGCGACAGGCATTTCTCGCAGTAGATGTCCTTGCCGGATTGCGCCGCCTGAATGGTCTGAAGGGCGTGCCAATGGTGGGGCGTCGCGATGAACACGGCGTCGATGTCTTGCCGGTCGAGCACATGCCGGTAATCTTGATACGCGTCCGCGCCAGACTCCTCGGCCGCCGCCTCCGCCTTGCGCAGATCAACGTCGGCCACGGCCGCGAGGCGCACGTCATCAAATCGCGAGAACCCCCGCATGAGATTGCCGCCCATTACGCCCATCCCAATTCCACCCAACACAATCCGATCGTTGGCCCCCGGATTGCCGGACGTGGCCAGCACGCCCGATGAAAGTACAAGCGGAGCCGCGGCGGTTATGGCTCCCGCTGCGCTCCGCTTCAAGAAACTGCGCCGGCTCAGGTGTGTCATGACTGGTTCCCCCCTTAAGCATTGGTAAAGCTGGTTGGACGGCAAAAGGCGGCGTTGCGCGCCGGTCTTCTCGTCGTCCTTTTTCCTGTGCGTAAGAAAGACCTCATATGTGTGACAAAAATCACATTGTGGGCCATAAGCGCAGATAAGCCTGCCCCGTTCCACCCCAATTCGCTTGCCGAAAAGTCAATTTTAGGGACAGCTACTCCCCTTTGCACCACCACAAAAGAAAATTCTTTTCGAGCCGCGCAGACGAATCTTCGCCGGATTGAGTGTTTTTGACACCTCCAAATATCACAACATTTTGTGGTTTTGGGCGTAATTCACTTGAATAAACTCTATATATTGCGTGATCCCGCCACAGCAGGAGGCGGCGCAAACACTTGTGCAACAACAAAAAAACCTCCTTGCGAGCGAAATTTCCTCTTGACGTAAGGGGATGATGATGGTATTCTTGTGGGTAGCAGTGGGGTGAAGTGGTATAAAAGGGGCCCGCTTTCATGTACTTTGGGGAATATCCAACGAGCCTGGACGAGAAGGGGCGGATAACCATGCCCCGGCGCTTCCGCAACACGATGGAAGTGCTCGGCCATGCCGTTTGGTTCATGACGCGCGGGTTCGACCACAGCATATTCCTTTTCAATCAAGAAGAATGGAACAAAATCCGGAAACAAGTGGCCAGCTATTCAGCCATTGACGCCAAGGCCCTGGATTTCCGGCGATTACTGTTTGGTAGTGTAGCGGAAGTGAAGCCCGATGGGCAAGGGCGAATGCTTGTTCCGCAACATCTGAGGGAGTACGCAGGTCTTACCAAGGAAGCCGTAATTTTGGGAGTCGACGATCATCTGGAGCTATGGAGCAAGGAGAATTGGCGGGAGTTCCAGGAGAGCAACGACGACACCTTTAAAGAGATGGCGGCCCAGCTCTTCATGGGCCAAAACAGTGAGCCCGCCCTTCAGGCGGAAGGAGGAACGGACGATGGAAATTAATCGATCGGATGTGGGGAATGTGACGGTGCTGCGTCTTTCGGGAGACATGGTGGACGAGGCGGGGATTGATCCCCTGCGCGAGCACCTCCTGGAATGCTGGCGGCACAACCGGGTCCAATTGGTCCTGAACTTGAGCGAAGTCGGCGTGATGAGCTACATGGGGTTAGGCATCTTTGTCGATTGGTTGCGGAAGATGCGGGCGTCTCACGGCGACATGAAGCTGGTTGGGGCGACGGTCTATTTCGAGCGCACGATGCGCATGATGGGCATGAAGTCGCTGTTCGACACCTTCGACGCCGAACACACGGCGGTTTCGTTCTTTCACGAGGCGGCGTAACGGCGCGCTCCGCGCTCGTTCGTTACTAATGAAAGAGACTGGCCCGCCGGAACAGCCGGAGGCCCACATCAGCGTCATGGCGGGACCCGCCATCGAGTGGCTGGCCATCCACCCGGACGGCGTGTACGTGGATTGCACGGCTGGGCTGGGGGGGCATTCGGAAGCGATCGTCCGCCAGTTGGAAGGCGGCCGCCTCATCGCGCTGGATCGCGATCCCGAAGCGGTGCGCCGGACCACGGAGCGGCTCCGCCCGTATCCCCAGGCTACTGTGATTTGCGCCAACTACGCCGCGCTTGAGACCGTGCTGGATGAGGCCGGCGTTTCCCAAGCCGACGGCGTCCTGATTGACGCAGGCATCTCCAGCAGTCAGCTGGATGACCCGGCGCGGGGGTTTACGTTTCAGCAAGACGGACCGCTGGACATGCGCATGAACCCCGGCGAAGGAATAAGCGCCGCGGAATTGCTGGCGCGGTCGGACGAAGCCGCCATCGAGCGGATACTCCGGGAGTATGGGGACGTCCGCCCAGTGAAGCGCCTGGCGGCTGGCCTGACCGAACGCGCGCGGGCGGGACGCTTGACGACCACGGCGGCGCTTGTCGAGGCCGTCCAAGAGATTCTCAACGTCCGTCACAAGATCCCGGAGGAAGTCCGCACGGTGTTCCAGGCCCTGCGGATCGCGGTAAACGCGGAACTTGAACACTTGGGGACCGGCCTGCGCCAAGCGGCGCACCGGCTTCGGCCGGGAGGACGG
This sequence comes from Candidatus Hydrogenedentota bacterium, assembly GCA_003552765.1. Lineage (GTDB taxonomy): Bacteria > Hydrogenedentota > Hydrogenedentia > Hydrogenedentales > SLHB01 > SKRY01. Next base: position 3,707 of record PUOI01000175.1, read on the forward strand.
CTGGTCGCGATTGCCTTTCACAGCGGGGAGGACCGGATCGTGAAACAGGTCTTTCAAGAGTTAGGGCGTCCGAGGCATGAACGCTACCCCGATGGGCGCACCAAACGGACCATCCCCCCTATATTACGTATACTCACCCGCGGCCCGGTTCAACCCAGCCGGGACGAGATTGCGCGAAACCCACGGTCACAAAGCGCGAAGCTTCGAGCAGCCGAGCGGCTCGACAACAATGGAGGCTAGAAGGGCATGGCGCGGTACGAAGCATTGGAGCAATCTGGCGCGGGGAAGCCGAGCGAGGCGGGCTGGCTCCGCTATGTCCCCTTTTTGGCGTTGCCGTTCTCGGTGTTCTTCGCCGAGATTTGGTTTCACACGAATCAGATCGAAAACGACTATCAGTTCAATGGTATTGAGCGGGAAGTAAGGGCTCTAGAAGAAGAGATCTCGGCGTTCAACACCGAACTCGCGGAACTTGAGGGGGTGCGGCGCATGGCGGCCGAAGCGGCCAGCCTGGGATTGGTCGAACCACGGGCCAGTCAGTTCCACCTTGTGCGGGTCCAGGCGGATCCCGAGGGCGCGAATCCGCTTTTGCCGAGTCAACCCTACGATCTGGCGGCATTGGGCATGAACCTCGAAACGGACTCGGTGGACCACCCGGACGCGCCGTGAGCGCGCTCCCCGCATAACCCTGGCTTGGACGAAACCCGCCGAGCCAACGTGACAGGTTCTGACGCAGCGGTTTTTCGCCGGAAGAGAGGTATAAGCTGATGATTCATGGGGAATCCGGATCGCACGAAACCAAACCCTACGGCCCCCCGCCCGGCGTCACCCAGCGCAACCGCCTGTGGTTGCTTGCCGCCATATCCTGCCTGTTTTTCCTTCTCATCGCGGCGCGGCTGGTGCAGGTGCACGCCTTTCCCGATCCCGGACGGCTGGCTCAGAGCCAGCGCAACATCGGGCGGCGTCCGCTTCACGAATCGCGGGGCGACATTATCGACGCGAACAACACGCTTCTCGCCACGGACCGGCAACTCCAATCGTTGTGGGCGGATCCCACCCGGATTGACGATCCCTTGCGCTTGGCCCAACGCATCAGCGTGGCGCTAGGCTTGAATGAAGATCACGTCTATGAGCGGCTTACGCGGCGCGACTCCCAGGGCCGCCTGCGGCGGGGCGTTCCCGTAAGGCGATGGTTGAGCGAGGCTGAATCGGAGGCGTTGCGGGACCTCGTGGACTCGGCGGGACGGGCGCTGTGGTATCAAGAGGAGCCCACCCGGTATTATCCCCATGGAGAGCTGGCCTCGCATGTGCTGGGATTCGTCAACCGGGAACATGTGGGCGGAGCCGGGGTCGAGGGACGGTTCGACGCTCATCTTCGCAGCGTGCCCGGAGAAGTGGTCTCGCGGGTCGATGCCCACCGCACGCTGCTGCATTCGCTCACCCTGGAAACGCGTCCGCCCGAGGGCGGCGACACCGTGCAGCTTACCCTTGACGCCCGCATTCAACACACCTTGGAACAGGAACTGGACAACGCGCTTGAGATGGCGGAGGCCTCGCGGGCCATGGGCATGGTCATGGATCCGCACACCGGCGCCATACGGGCCATGGCCACGCGCCCCAGCTACAATCCGAACCACTTCTCTCGATACACGGAAGAGGAGCGGACAAACCCCTTGACCGTGCACACCTTCGAGCCGGGATCCGTCTTCAAGATTGTGACCGCGGCGGCGGCGTTGGAACACGGCATTGTCACGCCGGAAACCCTTATCGATTGCGAGGATGGCGGGTTCAACCCGTACGGGCACTACATCCGCGATTTCTACGCGCTGGGCGTGGTCCCGTTTTACGAGGCCTACGCCCAATCCAGCAACGTGGCGTTGATCAAGCTTGCCGCCGAACTGGGCCCCGAGCGTCTGGAGGCGTGGATTCGCCGGTTTGGATTTGGCGAGCCCAGCAGCCGCGACTTCCCCGCGGAAGAACCCGGCCGCTTCCGGCCCGTGGAGCAATGGAGCCGCTATTCGATGGGCTCATTGCCGATGGGACAGGAGATCTCGGTCACCGTGCCCCAGCTCGCGCGGGCGTTCAGCGCAATCGCCAACGGCGGATTCCTTGTCCGGCCCTACATGGTGGAATCCGCCACGAACCGCGATGGCGAGATGACCTACCAGCACGAACCGGAACCGCCTCAACGCATCCTCAGCGCGCACACCGCCGAGGTGATGCAGGCGCTCAGCCACATCGTGGTGACCGAGGGCACGGGCCGCCGGGCCAGCATGGAGCAGTACCGGGCGGGCGGCAAGACGGGCACGGCCCAGATGGCCCGGCTGGACGGTCCCGGCTACGACCCCAACCGGTTCACGGCCATCTTTGGCGGGTTCGCGCCCATCGCACAGCCCGAACTGGTGACCGTGATCGTGGTGCAGGAGCCCGGCATTCGCCAACGCTACGGCGGCTACATCTGCGGGCCGGTGTTCAAGGAAGTCATGCGCGAATCGCTGGCCATGCTTCAAGTGCCCGAGGACCCCGTGCTGAAGCCGGTGGACGTGGCGGAACTCCAGAATGAAGCTGAGCATCCGAACCCGGCGCCCCCCGAAGAGGCGGACGAATACTCCATTCGGCCTTTGGATAGCCTGCAACTTGTGGAACTCGAAACGGATCTTAGAACCGTGGGGCCGCGTTTGCCAGATTTCGAGGGCAAAACGAAACGCGAGGCCCAAACCAAGCTGACCTCCCTGGAGGTGCAATGGTCGATGAGCGGAGCGGGCTGGGTCATTGAGCAGGATCCCCCGCCCGGCACGCCCCTCGGCGAGGTGGAGGTATGCCGCTTGGTGTTTTCCAATCGCGAACCCTCAATTGGCAATGAGAACGATGAAGCTGAAGACGCTATGCCGCCAAGCGGACTGTGAATACCGGGGACAAGAGGACCCCGATATCCGCGCCGTGACCGAGGATTCGCGCCGGGTGACGCCCGGCGCGCTGTTTGTAGCCGTCCCCGGCGGCCACCGGGACGGCCACGCGTTCGCGCAACAGGCTATCGCCAACGGCGCGGCGGCCGTCATGGGCCAAGGGCTGGATGGAACTGCTTCGCGGGCGGATGACGGCGGCCTGTGGAACGGGGTTCCTTATGTCGCGGCGCCGCATCCCCGGCATGCCTCGGGGATCATGGCGCACGCCCTGGCGGGGGATCCCTCCCAGAAGCTCATCGTGATCGGCATAACCGGCACCAACGGAAAGACGAGCACCGCCGTACTCATCCAGCACATGCTCACCGCCTGTGGCAAAAAGGCGGCGAACTTCGGCACGCTGGGCTACACGGTGGGGGATGCATCGTTCAACGCCTTGCACACCACCCCCTTTCCCGAGGACCTCGCCCGGCTCTTCCGCGAAGCGGTGGATAGGGGAATGACCCACGTGGTCATGGAGGTAAGTTCGCACGCCCTCGAACAGGAACGCGCCGCCGGGATTGACTTCGATGTGGCGGCGTTCACCAATCTCAGTCAAGATCATCTGGATTTCCACGGTGACATGGAGCATTATTTCCGGGCGAAGCGAAAACTCTTCGAACGGCTGACGGGCGAGGGAAAGTTCGGCGTCGTGAACACGGACGACGCATGGGCCAAGGCCATGCTTGAGGCGTGCGCGGTTCCCTGCCTCACCTACGGAGCCAAAGGGATGTACCGGGCCAAGCATGTGAAGCCGTCCCTGCGCCATACCACGTTCACGGCGGTTGGCCCCAAGGGCGAAACGCCCATTCACATGGCGCTTCTCGGGCGCCATAATGTCGCCAACGCCATGTGCGCCTTCACCGTGTGCGCGGGGCTCGGCCTGCCCCAAGACGTGGCCGCCGCCAGCCTGGAGATGTTGCCCAGCGTGCCTGGGCGGTTTGAGCGCGTGGATGTGGGCCAGGCGTTTCAGGTCGTCGTGGACTACGCCCATACCGAGGACGGGCTGGACAATGTGCTGCGCGCCGCGCGCCCCATCTGCAAGGGGAGGCTCATTACCGTTTTCGGATGCGGCGGCGACCGCGATCGCGGCAAACGGCCCAAGATGGGAGCGGTGGCGGCCCGCTTGTCGGACCTCGCCATCGTGACCTCCGACAATCCGCGCACTGAGGATCCCGATCGCATCCTGCTGGATATCGAGGTCGGCATGCAGCAGACCGGCAAGAAACTGGGAACGGATTACCTGCGCATCCCGGACCGCAAGGAGGCCATCCATGAGGCCATCGGTCTGGCGAAGCCCGGCGATCTGGTGCTCATTGCGGGCAAGGGCCACGAGGATTATCAGATCGTGGGGGAGGAACGGCGCCACTTCGATGATCGCGAGGTGGCGCGCCAGGC
>PUOI01000441.1 GCA_003552765.1 Candidatus Hydrogenedentota bacterium
CAATGCCTTCCACCACGCGGTCCACGAACGCGAGTACGCTGATTTCCTTGAAATAGCCCATGACGCGTTCCTTGGCCCAAGCGGTTTGGGAAGATCCACCGGGGATTTCTCCCTTCTGAACGAGTTCGGTGATCAGCGCCACATGACCGGCCCGTAGCATGTACAGCACATAGGTTCCCAAGAGCCGGCCCAAGTTAAGGATGACTCCTAGCCCAGCGGTGACGATCAGCAACACCCAAAATGCCGCGGCGCCAAAGATCCAGCCGATAAGCCCCAAAATGCCCAGGTACACGATACCGGCCAACCAGATAAGCCCGTAAATCAGGGCCCGGTACCCCAGGTAAGGGGTGGTGCGCATCACCAGTTGAAACGCGCGTCCGAGTTGAAGATCGTTCACAGCAGTTCTGGCTCCTTATCTTGATGTTTGAGTGTTCGCCCGGCGTGAGGTGGACGAACCTTGTTCCCCAGCTTAAGCCCACACAGCTTCGCTTGTTTCGTGATAAGCGCGATGATGAAACCCCATTATGGAGAGACGGCGCCGGCATTGCAACAGGATTTCGCCGGGGCTTTTCAACGGCCCAGACTCGCAAGGATTTCACGCACTGAAAACGATGCGCCGCATACTACCGTATCGGCCGCCCCATAATAGATGGTAAGGGTATCCCCATCCAGCACGTGACCGTTGGCGAATACTACGCCGCCGAAGAAGCCTTCGCGCTCGTAGGACGCCGTGGGCTCCATGATGGGATCCGTGGAACGGGCCAGCACTCGGGTGGGATCGCCGTAATCCAACAAAAGCGCGCCGAGGCAGTACCGGTTGTGCCGGTCCGCACCGTGGTAGAGGGCGAGCCATCCATGCTCGGTCCGCACCGGCGCGGCTGCCGCCCCCATGCGGGTTTCATCCCATTGGCCGGGCCGGACCATGGCGATACAGGCGTGGCCGCCCCAGTGGGTCAGGTCCGGAGAAGAAGCCACCCAAATATGGTTGCCTTTGAAGTTCACGTTACTCGGCCGGTGAAACGCCCAATAACGTCCTCCGATGGTTTCCTCGAACACGGCGGTGTTCTTGTTCTCCGGGGCAAAGATCATGCCCTCGCGCTGGAACTGCTTCCAGTCCGAGGTCCGGATCATGTTCACGCCAACGCCGTGGGGTGAGACAGCCGCATAGGTGAGCACGTACTCGTCCGCCACGGCCGAGACCCGGCAGTCTTCGATGCCGAAGCTCTCCAGTGGGCCTTCCCCGGTTAGCGTGGCGCGCTCATCGATCGCGAAGTCCGTTCCGTTGTCGCTCCACGCCAGGCGGAGATGGGACACGGTGGTGAGATAGGTGCGGCCCTGATACGAGAATAGGCGGGGGTCCGAGAGGTCCAGCTCGGGGTCGTCCTTGGCAAAGCTGAGGATCTCGATTCCATCCGGCGCCGCCGGGTTCAACACGGGCACCTTGATTGCGCGTTCGGTCTCGGGCGGACGCTCCGCCACCCGCAACACCAGGCCGGTCTGCCCGTTGTAACGGAACACGCCGGGATTCAGCACACACTCCACTTCCAGGCCCGGGGCACTGGGCCGCACGTCCTTCGGCGAGATTAGGGGATTACTGGAAAAACGTTGCGCCAATTCCGGCATGGTTTGTCTCCTTTGCGTGGTCAATTGCGCCCATACTCTGCCCGACGCTGGCGCGTCTGTCAACACCAACATGCGTTCTGGCGCCGGAGCGAATCATGGGATCCCAGCGAGCAAAGGAGCAAAGCTGTCCAGGCGCATTGCCAAGACGTAATGCGCTTGCGTATAAGAGGAAGGCCTTACCGCGCTTTTCTGAAGTGCTGACCTTGCAATGTGAAGTTGCGGTATGTAACCATACCCAGCGTAGAGTCAGCCTCAGTAGCATCTTTCGAAATCGTGGTTCATGGAGCAGGGCGCAGGCCCGAAGGGGGGTGGTGTGTGACATAGGGGTAACGAAGAAGCCCTTCCGCTGTTTTGGGGGCCGCCGCATGGATGGCGGCCGGCGGACGACGTGGCTTCACTTTTCCGGTTCTTTGTGGGGTAAAAACAGCAACGTTTACCATTCCTAAGGAGAAGCAGATGGTGCTCAAGTACTACGAGGTAAACCATTCTGTGGGGAGTTTAATCTGGAATCGCGGACCAAGCGATGGATAGGGAGATCCAGCAATGTCGAAAGGAAAGACGCGATTTACGCGGTTGGTCTTGACGGCGATGGCGGCCGGGCTTGCGTGTGCAAGTACGCTCGCTTTCGCCGGGGAGGAAACCGATTGGCCTATGTGGCGCTACGACGCGGCTCGCACCGCAGATACGCCACTTGAACTTGAAGAAGAACTGCACCTTCAGTGGGTGCGCGAACTACCCGAACCCAAGCGAGCTTGGCCCCACCAGTGGGACGATCGGGGCAAGCTAGACTTTGACATTTCCTACACGCCGGTGGTGATGGGGGAACGGATCTTTGTTCCGTCCAACGTCACGGACAGCGTCACGGCGTACAATATCGAGGACGGCGCGGAGGAGTGGCGCTTCTACACCGATGGCCCTGTCCGGGTGGCGCCTGTCGCCTGGGAAGGCAAGGTGTACTTCGCCTCCGATGACGGTTACCTCTATTGCGTGGACGCTGAAAACGGCGAGCAACTCTGGAGCTTCCAGGGCGGGCCGTCGGATGACCGGCTGCTGGGTAACGAGCGGATCATCAATTTCTGGGCGGCCCGTGGCGGTCCGGTAATAGAAGATAGGACGCTCTATTTCGCGGCGGGCTTCTGGCCGTTGCACGGCGTGTTCGTTTACGCCCTCGATGCGGAAAGCGGCGAAGTGGAGTGGGTGAATGACACCACCAGCTCCGACTACGTCCCGCTGCCCCATGGCGGCGCCTACGGCTTTGGCGGACTCTCTCCACAAGGCTACCTGGCAGCCGGAGAGGATCAACTCGTCGTAGCGGGCGGCCGGGCGTTGCCCGGCGTCTTGGACCGGCATACGGGTGAGGTGTTGGAAGGCGATTTCCGCGCCAAGCCCAACGGCGGGTTCGCGGTGGACGCAGATGGATTGGCGTACAACCACAACGAGATGATCCAGGACCGGGTAGACGCCTTGTCGGACCAGATCGACGGTGATGTCTTCTACAAGCTGGCCGCGCGGGATCGCCTGTTCGTCACCACCGAGGACGGCGCGCTGTACTGCTTTGGCCCGGAGGAGACAAATCCAGTTCGCCACGACTACCGCCCAGCGACGTTGAGGCCAAGGTCGGCCGATTGGGCCGCCACCGCTCAGCGCTTGCTGGATGAGCTTGGTGAGTCCGAGGGGTACGGCCTAATTCTGGGCGCCGGATCCGGCGATCTGCTGCGGGAGCTGTTGTACCGCAGTGACCATCATTTGGTTGTCGTGGAAGACGACCCCGAGGTAGTGGAATCATTACGTAACGAATTAGTCGAAACCGGGATGTACGGACGGCGTGCGGCGGTCATCGAAGCCGATCCGGCCGCGTTCTCCGTGCAACCCTATCTGTTTAGCATGGTGTTGAGCGAGGATGCCCAAGCCGCCGGTATCGAGGCGGACACCCCCTTGCTGGCGAGGTTGCTCGATGGGTTGCGGCCCTATGGCGGCGTCGCCTACCTAGGCGCCACGGCGACCCATGGCGCGGATCTCTCTCAGGCCGTCTTTGCCGCGGCCTCGGATGTGGATCAGATTAACGTTCAAGCCCCCGCGGACTTCCCGCTGGTGGCGTCACGAACGGAAGAGGAAACAACACTGGCCGATGCGGCGGCTGCCGCGAATGTGGACCAGCTTCGTATCGAGACTCCGGTGGATTTCCCCAGTGTGGAGCGTCCAACCGAACAAGTAGCCGGCTTGTCTCACGCCGCCATGGCCGCGGACGTGGACCAGCTCTCCGTGCGGACAGCTGCCGGGGATGCCCCCCGGGATGACGCGCGATCAAGGTTTACTGACGTAGCCACAACCGCAGCCGCGGAGGTGGATCAGCTTTCCCTGGAAATAACAGAGGAGGAGACCGAGGCAGACGATACAGTGGGACAACTTTCGCAGGCCGCTTTGGCGGCGGCGGTGGATCAGGTGTTCGTGGAGCCCCGGCGCGCTGCCGCGCGGGATAGAGCGGCGGAGCGTCTGCGGGAGCTAGCTAACGCTGCTTCGGCCGCGGGCGTGGACCAGCTTTCCGTTGAACGGCGGAGCGACTCGCAGGGGCGCATCGGCATGGCGTCCAGAGCGGGTTTTACACAAGAAGACACGCTGCTTGCGCGGGAGGACTTCGTGTTCGCCGTGCGGGGCGGTCCGTTGAGCGGGGCCGGCGAGTGGACCCATCAATATCACGATCCCGCCAACACGCTGAAATCAGAGGATGAGCGGGTAAAGCTTCCGCTGGGCCTGTTGTGGTATGGCGGTCCGAACAACCACAATATCCTTCCGCGTCACTCCGGCGGTCCCCGGCCCAAGGTGACGGCCGGACGGCAAGTGTATCTCGGCGTCGAGAACATCGCCGCGCGTTGCGTGTACACCGGCCGGCAATTGTGGGATGTGGAATATCCGGGTATTGGCCATCCATTCACCAACCTCGATCTTGAGGAGCGCTGGGCGGATGGCGAGGAAGTCTACATGAGCAACATCCCCGGCGCCACCTACATCGGGAGCCCATTTGTCAGTCTGCCCGACGGCGTCTACCTGCGCTATGACCGCGAGATTCACCGGTTGGATCCTGCTACCGGCGAGACGGTGGACGAGTTCTCGCTGCCTGGCCGCCCGGTCGCGGAAATCTACGATGACGAGGACGCACCCGAATGGGGTCACATCAGTGTGCAGGGCGATTACTTGATTGTGACCGCCGAGCCTCATGTGTTCGAGGACCAAGAGCTAGGCTGGGAAGATAGCTACACGGGCACCTCGAGCCGGTTGCTTGCAGTCATGGATCGCAACAACGGCGAAGTGCTGTGGTCGAAGGAAGCCGAGATTGGCTTTCGGCATGGAGCAATCGTGAGTTCCAACGACACCGTGTACGTGGTGGATGGTCTTTCCGAGAATGCCCTTGACTATCTCGCACGGCGCGGCGAGGAACCCGATGAAGACGCCACGCGGATCTTCGCGCTTGATCTCGAAAGCGGCGAAGAACGCTGGAGTTCAGACAGCAACGTGTTCGGCACCTATCTCATTTACAGCGCCGATCACGATATTCTGATTGAAGGCGGAAGCCGGGACATGCGGCGTCCGTTCGATGATGAACCCGGGAATGTGACAGCCCGTAGCGGAAGCGAGGGCGAGATTCTCTGGGAAGGTGGTGGACCCACCCTGCCCGCCGCGGTGCTTGGCGACATGCTCATACCGGGCCGGCCCGGCAATGCGGTGTCCTTGCTGACCGGGGAAACCTGGCAGCGTGAACAGCCCCATACCGGCGAAACCAGCAGTTGGAACTACGACCGGACCTATGGCTGCAATACGTTAAACGCGAGCACCAATCTATTGTTGTACCGCACGGGGTACGCAGGGTATTTCGACCTTGAACACGACACCGGGACCGGAACCTTCAGCGGATTCCGCTCGGGATGCACCGCGAACATGGTCGCGGCCGATGGCGTGCTCAACGCGTTGGACTACACACGCACCTGCACCTGCAGCTACCAGAATCAAACCTCGCTGGCCATGGTTCACATGCCGGGCGATTCAAACATTGAGGCCTGGAGCCGGTATGATGCGTCGGCGCCAAATCCGGAGAGCCACGGGATAAACCTGGGCGCACCCGGGCGGCGCGTGGACCGCGACGCCGGACGAGTCTGGCACGACGCAGAGGGAACGCATCGCCGCCATCCCTCGGCCATCATCGACAACGGCGGTGGTATCGATTGGGTAGCCGCTTCCGGACGGGAGTTCCCCATTGTTGAAGTTGCCGAAGATAATGACGGCGAAAACAACGGCAACGAGAATGCCGATAATGGGGAAGACGCCGCCAACAACGAGAACGGCGAAGACGAAGCCGAAGTGAGCAAGAAGGTCGAGCCCGTCACGGTCTACGATCTCCTTGAGACCGAATACACTGTCCGGCTTCACTTCGCCGAACTTGAGGAAGGCGTCGAGCCCGGTGAGCGTGTGTTTGACGTGCTCATCGACGGCGAGGAAGTGTTGAGCGGATACGACATCGCGGCCGAGGCGGGCGGCAGCCTGCGCGGCGTGGTGGAGGAATTCACCGTGGACGCCAACATGACCATGGAAATCGAGCTGCATAAAGCCGAAGGCTCCGAACTCGATCCGTTCATGAATGGAATCGAACTCGTAGCCAATAACGCTGAACTGGCCGCGGCCGACTAGACAACCACCGCATTTCCGTAACTGGCCGCTCCTGGGCCGCGCCGTCGCGCGCGAAACCCAGGGGCGGCTTTTTGACATTACACGCCAGCTTGTATTCAAATGTAGCTTTGGCGAGGACGTTAGGAGTTGGTGGTGTTAGCAGCTAAGAAGAAACACTGGACGGGTGCGCAACAGAATAGGAACATGGATGATGGCGCGTAATACGTATGTACGGCGGATGGAAGCCTCTTTGATTCAAGGCGTGGGTTTGGCGGCCGTGGCGTTGAGTTTGGTAATGCCGGCCGCTGCGGAGGATATGCCGGTCAGGGCGGCGTTGGATGTTCATGGCGATGGCAATTACGTGGAAACCTCCCGTGTGCTCGACGAAACGCCCAACACCGTGGAAGCGTGGATCATGGTGGCGGAAGACGCCACCGATGGCCGAATTGGCGTGATTACCGGAAATTATGAAGGGGGACACGGGGAAGGCACGTGGAATTTTGAGGTGCATGCCGATGGGGCGCCCCGCCTGTTTTGGAACGATGGGCAGGTCAACCATGTGTCCAATGCGGTGGATGTGCGGACGGGCGCGTGGGAACACCTAGCCTGGGTCCGCGATGCAGAGGCCGATGAGTTCCGGCTCTACCACAATGGGGAACGAGTGGACACGTTCTCGGGGACGGGGGACGAGATGACGTTAAGTGCTCATCCCAATGAACTTCCCATCCGTATTGGTTCGGATTATCCTTCGGGAAGACAACCGTTCGATGGGGCGATCTGCGAGGTTCGCATATGGAATGTCCCCCGTAGCGGAGATCAAATCCGGGATGCCATGGGGCGGAGCCTCTCGGGCGGCGAAGAAGGGCTCGTGGGGTATTGGCCGTTGGACGAGGGAGAAGGCAACGTGGTTCATGATCGGTCCTCTCACGAGAACGACGGCGTGATCGAGGGATGCGAGTGGATCCTGGTGCGGCCCTTCCTCAGCGATCTTCCCAGTCACCATGAATTCGCCGAGGGCGAAGCGCTTACGCTTGGTCCGGTGGAACTTCGTGACCCCGAAGGCGAGGTGACGCACCAGTGGTATTTTCAGGGGGAGCCCATTGAAGGCGCCACGGAAAGCGTCCTTACTATTGAAGAAATGGCCGAAAACGATCTCGGGACCTACCATGTCCAAATCGATGACGATCGCGAGTTGACGCCGCTTGAGTCAAGCCGGACACGATTGGCCAAACCCGACTGGCCGATGTGGCGCTACGATGCAGCGCGAAGCGCGGATGCGCCTCACGTGCTTGCGGAGGACCTGCATCTGCAATGGGTTAGGGAGCTGCCTGAACCCAAGCGGGCGTGGCGTCACCAGTGGGATGATCGCGGGAAGCTGGACTTTGATATCTCGTATGCTCCCGTGGTGAAGGATGGACGCGTCTTCGCGCCCTCAAACGTCACGGACAGCGTCACGGCGTACAACATCAAGGATGGCGCGGAGGAATGGCGCTTCTACACCGATGGGCCTGTCCGTGTGGCGCCCGCCGCGTGGGAGGATAAGGTGTACTTCGTGTCCGACGATGGCCATCTCTACTGCGTGCACGCCGAAAGCGGGGAGCTGGTCTGGAAGTATCAGGGGGGACCCTCGGACCACCGCTTGCTTGGCAACGAGCGAATCATCAACTTTTGGGCCGCGCGGGGCGGTCCAGTCATAAAGGACGGCATCGTATACTTCGCGGCGGGCATCTGGCCCATGCATGG